>JAYVZR010000183.1:0-14383 GCA_043783135.1 Ferruginibacter sp.
TATGCATGGATAACAGATATTTTAGAAAACGCTATTGCCGAAGCAAAGCAAAATGGTTTTTTAGGAAAGAATATTTTAGGCTCAGGTTTCGATTGTGAATTGTATGTACAACGTGGTGCAGGTGCTTATATCTGTGGCGAAGAAACGGCACTTTTAGAAAGTCTGGAAGGTAAAAGAGGCAACCCAAGAATCAAACCTCCTTTTCCGGCCATTAAAGGTTTATGGGATTGCCCAACTGTGGTGAACAATGTTGAAACAATTGCAGCCGTGGTGCCCATCCTGAATGAAGGCGGGGAAGAATATGCAAAAATCGGTATGGGTAAATCAACAGGCACCAAATTAATTTCGGCTTGCGGTAATATCAATAAGCCGGGTATTTACGAAATTGATATGACCATCTCTGTAGAAGAATTTATTTTTAGCGATGAATATTGTGGAGGTATACCCAATGGTAAAAGATTAAAAGCCTGCATACCCGGCGGATCATCAGTTCCTATTCTTCCTGCTAATTTATTATTGACAACAGCAAAAGGAGAAAAGAGATTGATGAACTACGAGAGCCTTAGTGATGGCGGTTTTGCAACCGGCAGCATGATGGGTAGCGGCGGATTTATTGTGTTGGATGAAGACCAGTGTGTGGTAAGAAATACGATGACATTCGCCCGGTTCTATCATCATGAAAGTTGTGGGCAATGCAGCCCTTGCCGTGAAGGTACCGGATGGATGGAAAGGGTATTGAGGAAAATTGAAAACGGTAAAGGTGAAATGAAGGATATAGATTTATTGTGGGATATTCAACGTAAAATAGAAGGCAATACTATTTGCCCGCTGGGCGATGCAGCAGCGTGGCCGGTAGCAGCAGCCATCAGGCATTTTAGGGATGAATTTGAATGGCATGTGCTGAACCCGGAAAAAAGCCTGACAGAAAATTTTGGATTAAGGCATTATGCAGATCCGATTCATGTACCGGCAAGTGTGTAAAAAATGATTTAATAAAGAAAGCAGATGAGATATTAAAAATCATCACTTCTATAATCTTAAAGTCTGAATAATCTTTTTTTGATTTTAAATTTTGACTTTTTAATGTATAAATATGGCTGATGAAATAAAACTAGCACCACCTGCAGCGTTTAAAGTTACCATCGATAATATTACCATCGATGTAGCGCCAGGCACTACTGTATTAAATGCTGCCCGAATTATTGGCGGCGATGTTACGCCACCGGCAATGTGTTATTATAGCAAGTTAAAAGGTAGTGGTGGTAAGTGTCGTACCTGTTTGGTTGAAGTTGCAGCAGGCTCTATTGCCGACCCCAGGCCAATGCCAAAACTGGTGGCCAGTTGCCGCACAACTGTTATGGATGGCATGATTGTAAAAAATATTACCAGCGATAAAGTAAAAGATGCAAGGGCTGGTGTGGTGGAATTTTTATTGCTGAATCATCCGCTGGATTGCCCCATCTGCGACCAGGCAGGTGAATGTCATTTGCAGGATCTGGGATATGAACATGGTAAAGAAGGCACCCGTTACGAATTTAAAAGAAGAACATTTGAGAAGGAAGATATCGGCCCTTACATACAATTGCATATGACACGTTGTATCTTATGTTATCGTTGTACTTATGTGGCTGACCAGATAACCAATAAAAGGGTGCATGGCATTTTAGACAGGGGAGAACATTCTGAAATATCTACTTATATTTCCAAAGCAATTGACAATGATTTCAGCGGTAACATGATTGATGTTTGCCCGGTAGGTGCATTGACCGATAAAACTTTTCGGTTTAAAAACAGGGTTTGGTTTACCAAGCCGGTAGATGCTCACCGCAATTGCGAAAACCCTGAATGCTGTGGTAAAACAACTCTATGGTTAAGAGGTGATGAAGCTTTTAGAGTAACAGCCCGTAAAGATGAATGGGGCGAAGTACAGAGTTTTGATGGAAAGCCAGGATGGATATGCAACACCTGCCGTTTTGATAAAAAGAAAACTGCTGATTGGCAGATAGAAGGCCTTACAAAAATAAGCCGTCACTCTGTAATATCACAGGGCAAATATGATGGGTTGGTAATGCCAAAGGAAACCATAAAAGAAGTGATGGGCGGCAGAAAGCCTAAATTGTTGATGGATATTCATGATGAAAGCGAGGTTAACAAACCCAGTGTACATCTGAGTGAAATAAATGGGCCTGCTCATTCGGACACTTTTAATAATGTTCAATAGAAAATTAGTAGTTTGTTAGATGAGATACTACGGGTATATGTGTAGTAATAATGAAAAATAAAGTCGGCAAAAAATATTTATACAATCAATTATGTTATTATCCATTGATTTGGCTTTGATTATTGAAAAACTCGTTTTAATTACAGTGGTAGTAATGGCTTCACTGGTAATTGCCATGTACGCAACTTTTGCAGAACGTAAGGTAGCAGCCATTATGCAGGATAGGATTGGGCCTAACCGTGCCGGCCCTTTTGGAATATTACAACCACTGGCTGACGGATTAAAATTATTTTTTAAGGAAGAAATCATTCCCAGTTTTTCTTCTAAATTTTTATTTATACTTGGCCCCAGTCTGGCCATGTTAACAGCTATGATGACGAGTGCTGTTATTCCATGGGGAGATACCATTACTTTATTTGGCAGGGAAATTCATTTGCAGATTGCAGACATTAATATCGGCATTCTATATGTTTTTGGTGTGGTAAGTATGGGTGTTTACGGCATCATGATTGGTAGCTGGGCCAGTAACAATAAGTTTTCATTAATGGGTGGCTTAAGGGCCGCATCTCAAATAATAAGTTACGAGCTGGCCATGGGTATTGCATTAATTGCATTACTGATGGTAACGGGAACGCTTAGCCTCAGAACAATGGTGATAGATCAAACCGATGGCATATGGAATTTTTTTAAACAGCCATTGGGCTTTCTCATCTTTCTTATTTGTGTTTTTGCAGAATGTAACAGAACTCCATTTGATTTGGCCGAAGCAGAAAATGAATTGATCGGCGGATACCATACAGAGTACTCATCCATGAAACTGGGATTTTATTTATTTGCCGAGTATATCAATATGTTTATCAGCAGTGCAGTAATGGTTAGCCTGTTTTTTGGCGGGTATGATATTCCTATTTTAAATGATGCCCATGCAGTTGAAAAGATCGGTCAAAACTGGATGGCCGTAGCGCATATTTTTATGTTTTTAGGAAAATCATTTTTCTTTGTGTTTTTGTTTATGTGGGTACGCTGGACTATTCCAAGATTCAGGTACGACCAATTAATGAATTTGGGATGGAAAGTATTATTACCATTGGCATTAATTAATATGCTGATAACCGGTGCTGTAATTTTATTTTTACAATAAAATCACTGGCTATTAAACAATAAAAATATATTTGCGCAACTTTTTGTTCGCTGTAAATACAAAATATATGAAAGCATTAACTAACAGGGTTAAAGAAGTAGACCGCAGGCCAATGAGTTTATTGGAGAGGGCTTACCTGCCCGCTATTTTTAAAGGCATGTCTATTACGTTTAGCCATATGTTTAAAAAACCTCCAACAATTAGTTACCCCGAAAAAACACGGCCTTTTAGTCCGGTATTCAGGGGTTTGCATATTTTAAACAGGGATGAAGAAGGAAGAGAAAATTGTACAGCCTGTGGTTTATGTGCAGTAGCCTGTCCGGCAGAAGCTATTACAATGGAAGCGGCCGAAAGAAAGCCTGGAGAAGAAAATTTATACAGGGAAGAAAAATATGCCGCAAAATACGAGATCAATATGCTGCGCTGTATTTTTTGTGGTTTGTGCGAAGAGGCTTGTCCAAAAGATGCTATTTACCTGAGTGAAACTTTTGCTCCTGCCAATTTTCAGCGTAAAGGTTTTATTTATGGTAAAGAAGATTTGTTGATTCCAAACCCTGTTACTGAACCCGAAGCATATGCGAAAGCAAAAGGCGGCAGGGTAGTAGTTAAATAGTTTGAAAAAATGTTAATTTAAAAGAATGAGTGTTACACAAATTTTATTTTGGTTTTTAAGTGTGTTGGCTTTGTGCAGTGCAGTTATGGTAGTAGCCAGCAAAAGCCCTGTGCACAGCATTTTATTTTTAATCATCACTTTCTTTGCTATCTCAGGTCATTATATATTATTGAATGCACAGTTTTTGGCAATTGTAAATATCATTGTTTATGCCGGGGCTATCATGGTGTTGTTTTTATTTGTGGTAATGCTGATGAATTTAAATGCCGATTCTGAACCTCCGCAAAAAAATAAATACATATTGTTTGGAGGAACTATTGCCGGGGCCAGCCTTTTGCTGGTATTGGTTGCAGCTTTAAAGCAAACTGCAACAACAGGTCAAATGGTAGAAACAAATACTGGTAATGTGGGGTTGATTGAAAATTTGGGGAAAATATTGTTTACCGATTATGTATTTCCTTTTGAAATAAGCAGTGTGTTATTTTTAAGTGCTATGATTGGTGCTGTGGTTATTTCAAAAAAAGAAGCATAACTTTTTTATGCGAATATTATAAATAGTATATGCCGGTAAATTATTACATATTTTTAGCTTTAGCGTTGTTTAGCATTGGGGTAATTGGCGTGTTAATACGTCGTAATGCCATTATTATTTTTATGTGTATAGAATTAATGCTGAATGCTGCCAATTTACTACTGGTAGCTTTTTCAAAAATTCATACTGCAACAGCCGGCCTGGCAACGGCAGGAAGTGATGCACAAATTTTTGTTTTCTTTATTATAGTGGTAGCTGCGGCAGAAGTAAGTGTGGGGCTGGCTATTATTGTTATGATGTATAGAAATACCCATTCAATAGATGTAAATTTTTTGAACAGGCTGAAGAATTAAAATGCCCCAATCCTTAACGGATAGTAAGGCGGGTTATAATAATTTAAAGAACTTTTTATTAATCAAAACTACACTTCAAAAATTGTAGATAAAATTTCCCCCTTTTAGGGAACAGGCATGAATAATACTTTACAAATAGTTTGGCTGATACCTTTTTTACCATTGATTGGTTTTTTAATTAATGGATTGGGAAGAAATCAATTGTCAAAAACCTTATCGGGGTTTATTGGCAGCGGCGTAATTCTGGCATCCTTCTTAATTAGTATTTTTGTTTTCTTCCAGGTAAAAAATGGCAATACGCATGTGGCCCATTATTTTGATTTTATAAATACAATCGCTTTAAAAGTTGGGCTCGATTTTCAAATTGATCAGCTATCTTCCTTATTCTTATTAATCATTACGGGAGTTGGTTTTTTAATTCATGTTTACTCTACGTCATATATGCATGGAGAAGAACCAAAAGACTTCGCCAAATTTTTTGCATACCTCAACCTGTTTATTTTTTCTATGCTTCTGCTGGTGATGGGTGGTAATTACATTATTATGTTTATTGGCTGGGAAGGTGTTGGTTTATGTTCTTATTTGTTGATTGGGTTTTGGTTTAAAGATAACAGCAATAACGATGCAGCAAGGAAAGCATTCATCATGAACCGCATTGGTGACTTTGGATTTTTGCTGGCGGTGTTTTGGCTGGTTGCCAAATTAGGTACTACTGATTATCACGATGTATTCAGTAACATAGACAAATTATCTCTCTTTGATATTACTGGTATTACTTTATTATTATTTGTAGGAGCCTCCGGAAAAAGTGCGCAAATTCCTTTATACACATGGTTACCCGATGCAATGGCGGGGCCCACGCCTGTTAGTGCATTAATACACGCAGCTACGATGGTAACCGCAGGTATCTATATGATTGCCCGAAGCAATATTTTATTTACAATGGCGCCCTTTACACAATCTGTAATTGCTGTAATAGGTTTAGCTACAGCTTTTATTGCAGCAACCATTGCATTAAAACAAAACGACATAAAAAAAGTGCTGGCTTATTCAACTGTCAGCCAGTTAGGATATATGTTTCTTGCCTTAGGTGTAGGGGCTTACACTGGTGCCGTATTTCATGTTATGACGCATGCATTTTTTAAGGCCTTATTATTTTTGGGGGCAGGTAGCGTAATTCATGCCATGGGTGGCGAACAGGATATGCGTAATATGGGAGGTTTAAAAAAACACATGAATATTACGCACATAACTTTCTTATTAGGTTGTCTTACAATTGCAGGTATGCCTCCGTTTGCTGCATTCTTTTCAAAAGATCAAATACTTGCTAAGGCATTTGAAAGTAACCCGGTCTATTGGGTGGTAGGTGTAATAACTGCTTTTATGACCGCCTTTTATATGTTCCGTTTATACGGTATGACCTTCCTCGGAAAATTCAGAGGTACGCACGAACAGGAGCATCACTTACATGAAAGCCCTTCTGCCATTACTTTTCCATTGATCATTTTAGCGGTATTGGCTGTTATTGGCGGATGGATAGGTATACCGGAAATATTTATGCATGGCGGTGATCGTTTGGAAGCATTTCTTGAACCTGTTTTTTCTAAAAGCAATGCACTGGCAGCATCTCTTCACCCACAGCACGGGTTATCACATACTACCGAATATGCATTGATGGCTGTATCTGTTATAGGCGCATTGATAGCATTACTGTATGCCTGGAACAAATATGGCAAATATCAAAAATCAACTACAGAAGAAACAGGTATAGGAAAAATATTGGCCAACAAATGGTATGTAGATGAATTTTATAATGCCATCATAGTAAAACCCATCGAATCAATTGCGGGTTTTCTTAACAGTGTTGTAGAGAAAAAAGCCATTGATGGTTTTGTAAATGGTGTTGGTAAAGCTGTTAATTACAGCAGTCGGCAAATACGTTTATTGCAAAATGGTCAGGTTAGTTCGTATATGTTAATGATGGTAGTTGCCACTTTGATTTTATTTATCATTCAATTGTTTTTGTAATTACAAAATATGGACCCACAAAATATTTCGATAACATTTCCACATGTATTAATTTTTTTTCCGCTGTTGGCCGGGGTAATTACTTTTTTGCTTAAAAGGCATGTAGCTGTTAAAAATTGGGCTTTATTTTCTTCTATTATTACGCTGGGTATTTCGCTGGTAAGTTTATATTTTGCAAACAATACCACTTTAAACGGATTAGATTTTAATTACGAATGGATAAAATATATTGGTGCAAGTTTTTCAGTGTCGTTAGATGGAGTAGGCAGGTTACTTACTTTTCTTACCGCTGTTTCTTTCCCTATAATTATTACTGCAACCTATAAAAATGAGTATAAAAATTCTAATATTTTTTATGGATTACTGTTATTAACGCAAGCGGGTTTAATGGGCGTTTTTTTAGCAACAGATGCCTTGGTTTTCTATTTCTTTTGGGAACTGGCTCTTATACCGGTTTACTTTTTATGCAGCCGCTGGGGCGGAGAAAAAAGAATAGCAGCAACTTTTAAATTCTTTATTTACACTTTCACCGGATCTTTATTAATGCTGATTGGTATTATCTATATGTACCTGCATACAGCTCCTGTTCATGACAAGGTAGGCACATTGATATCGGATCATAGTTTTTCTATCTATTATTTTTACGCCGTTCAGTTATCAGCGGAACAGCAGAACTGGTTATTTTGGTTATTCTTTATTGCCTTTGCCATTAAGATGCCTGTATTTCCATTTCATACCTGGCAGCCTGATACTTATGAGCAATCGCCTACGGCAGTTACGATGGTGTTGAGTGGGGTAATGGTAAAGATGGGGTTGCTTGGGGTAATACGCTGGCTATTGCCGATGTTTCCGCAGGCTGTAATAAAATTTCATACGATTGTTATTGCATTATCGGTTATTGGCATCGTGTATGCAAGCCTGTTAGCAATCCGGCAGGACGATTTAAAACGGCTGGCAGCTTATTCATCCATTGCTCATATTGGGTTAATGTGTGCCGCAATTTTTGCTACAAAACGAATTGGTCTGGAAGGCGTGATGATACAAATGTTTAACCATGGTATTAATATTATTGGATTGTGGATTGTGATTGAATTGATAGAAAAACAATTGGGGGTTAGAAAAATATCTGCATTGGCCGGGGTGGCACATAAAGCACCGGTATTAACCATTATGCTTGTTGTGATAGCTTTTGCAAATATTGCTTTACCATTAACCAATGCTTTTGTAGGAGAGTTTATGATGTTTAGTGGTTTATTTGAGTTTAATATATGGTTTGCAGTTGCCGCATTGGTGAGCATAATTTTAGCAGCAGTATATACTTTAAATATGGTTCAGAAAGTATTTTATGGACAGGCTAATTCATTAACAGCAACTATAAAGGAAATTTCATTGAATGAAAAGATAGCTTTAGGTATTATAGTGGTGGCGATATTTTTAACAGGCATTTATCCGCAACCATTATTTGATCTTACAAAAGATACAGTAACTGAACTGATAACAAAATTTAAATAACTAAAATACAGCAATCCGCTTAGCAGCGGGTTGGGGCAATTATGAACTCAATAATAATAACAGCAGTCTGGGGTATCGTGATGATGTTTGGAGGTGTTTTTTTTAAAGAGAAAAGCACACCAAAATATTGGGCTATTGGAGGTTTGATTTTGGCGATTATTGCTAATTGTTATGAATTATTTAAACTGGATATCAATGGTGTAGAGCATGGCAATTTGTTCCCTGTGGGATTAAAAAATATGCTGACTTTTGATAGTTTTAATTTAACTTTTATTACTGTTGTATTGCTTTGCACTTTATTGCTTTTTTTACTAAATGGAAGAGATATAGAAAAAGTAGGAAACAATGTTTCTGAATATTTTGCCCTTATATTTTTTGTATTATGCGGTGTATCAATTGCCGCTACGTTTAATACGCTGCTTACTTTATTTTTAGGAATTGAAATTCTATCTATCCCATTATATATTCTTACAGCAAGTGATAAACGTAATTTAAAAAGTAACGAAGCTGGTTTAAAATATTTTTTAATGGGCGCTTTTTCTACAGGAATTCTGTTGATGGGCATCGCTTTTTTATATGGTGGTAATGCAGCGGCCCCTAGTTTTTACATCAGCAATTTAAATATCGGGGTAGGTAAAATGCCTGTTATGATTGCTATTGGATTGGTGTTTGTATTAATTGCCATGTCGTTTAAAGTATCTGCAGCGCCTTTTCATTTTTGGGCGCCGGATGTGTATGATGGCGCACCCACCGTTTTTACTTCGTTTATGGCAACTATTGTAAAAGCAGCCGGCTTTATTGCCTTTATACGTTTATTTGCCCAGTCATTTGGTGCCGTAAAAGGGCAATGGCAGGTAATGATTGCCATTATTACCGCAGCAACACTATTAACGGGTAATATAACTGCTGTATTTCAACAGAGCGTAAAGCGTATGCTTGCCTACTCAAGTATAGCGCAGGCAGGTTTTATGCTCCTTGCTGTTTTTGCATTAAACGAGTTTGCCAAAGAAGGTATTATTTTGTATACAGCAGCCTATAGCCTGGCAACCATCGGGTTTTTTGCTATTCTTATAAAAATGAAAGATTACACCATTGATGGTTTTAACGGGTTAGCAAAACAACAGCCCATACTGGCAATTACGGGCACTGTATTTTTGTTGTCTTTAACCGGTATTCCATTAACAGCCGGGTTTCAGGCTAAATTGTATATGCTGATAGCTGCTGTAAAAGACGGGCACCAAAACTGGCTGGTAATAGTAGCTGTATTGTGCGCCGCCATCAGTGCTTATTATTATTTTAAAATTATACAGGCAATTTATTTTAAAGAAAATAATTCAACCATTAATACTGATTTGGAAATTACACCTGCTTTTAAAATTTTACTTATTATAACGGCTTTGCTGATTATTATTATCGGTATATTTCCAACAGTAATTACCAACTGGTTGCATTATTAGTATTAAAAACACTTCGTTATAAATGATTTGATACTTTACTTAAATCATTACACCAGTAATATTGGGAGGTCTTTTTTTACATAATTGTTAACTATATGGTTCCTGCTATTTACCGTTTATAAATTTTTCAATTAGCTTGTAGTATTTCAGGTTTAACTTTAACCAGAATTTTAATGTAATGAAAACAGCAGATTCAATTGGATTATCTTATCGCACAATAAAAAGCAACAGGCTTAGAACAGCCATTACGGTTATAATTATAGCTTTAGGTATCATGGCATTAATTGCCATCATTACTGCTGTTGAAGCGGTGAATCAAAGCCTTACACAAAGCTTTTCTACTATGGGCGCCAATGCATTCAGCATTAGGTATAAAGAAAGAAACGGGCATTTTGGTGGTGGTCCAAATGGAGATGATGAAACAAAAAAAACAAAGCGTAATGCAGTTAAAAAAGTATCCAACGACGGCAAACTTATTACATTTGACGAAGCAAGGGCATTTAAACAACGTTACAACTTTCCTGCTAAAGCAGGTATAGCTTTATCTGGGCCTGGCGGTGCAATTATAAGAGCTGAAACAAAAAAAACAAACCCGGATAACAGGGTAATTGGTGGCGACGAAAACTATCTTCAGCTTAATGGCTATGAGCTGTCTTATGGTAGAAACTTTAATGAGGCAGATGTAGAAAGCGGAAGAAGTGTTTGCATTATAGGCAATACAGTGGCACAAAAATTATATGGCGATAATACACAACTGGCTATTGATAAAATCATTACTGTAGGGGTAAATAAATATCGTATCATCGGTGTTTTAAAAGACAAAGGCAGCAGCGCATTTATGAATGCTGATAAAGTAATTATCACCACTTATAATAATATCCGCCGCCTGTATGGCTCAACCGGCCAATCGTACAATATTGCGATAATGGTTACCGATTTAAAAATGATGGATGCTGCTATAGGTGAAGCCAAGGGGATATTCAGGCCTGTCCGCAAACTGGATGTAAAGGAAGATGATAATTTTTATGTAGATAAAAGCGATAGTATTGCGCAATCATTAATGAAAAATCTTGGATTTTTACAATATGCCACTATGGCAATTGCATTGATTACATTGATTGGCGCCGCTATTGGCTTAATGAATATTATGCTGGTAGCAGTAAATGAAAGAACCAAAGAAATTGGGTTAATAAAATCATTAGGCGGAAAAGCGGCTGATGTAAAAGCCCAGTTTTTGTGGGAATCTATTTTGATTAGCCTTATGGGTGCTATTGTAGGGATTGTTGCAGGTATTTTATTTGGTAATATCGTTGCTATTTTATTAAAAACAGGTTTTGTAATTCCCTGGTTATGGGTTATTGCAGGTGTATTAGTATGCACACTGGTGGGTTTGCTGGCTGGTCTTTACCCGGCTTATAAAGCTGCTAAGCTTGATCCTATTGTAGCTTTGCGATACGAATAAATTTCGATTATTTACTCTTTCATTTGTTTTAAACACTAAAAATTGTTAGGTTTTACCTCTTCTTTTTAAAATCTAATAATAATTCTCTGCCACGTTTGTTTGATTCAATTATTTTATTAACTTGTGCTTCACGATAAAAAAATTATTAATCATTTTTTATGGTATAAATAATTTTTTTGCTTAGCATTGTACAATAAAATATTTAACCAAAACGCATTTCACTTTAACACACTAAAAAAACGAACGTCATGGCAGAAACAAAATCAGCTGCAACTGTAAAGCCGTCTTCATCAGTACAGGCAAAAAAAAGTGGTAACTCTATTTCTTGGATAGCACCGGTAGTATGTATATGCGCTGGTTATTTTATCTGGAGGGTAATTTTAGGTAATTCCTCCAATTTTGCACGCCCTGGCACAGGAATGTTTTGGCCAAGTCACGAAGGTGCTAAAAATGCCATATACAACATGTATTTAGGAGGTATTATTGTACCAATATTGCTTGGTACTTTTTTAACTGTTTTAACTTTCATTATCGAAAGGTTTATGACTATTTCCAAAGCAACTGGTACTGGCAGCAACGCTGATTTTATCAGAAAAGTGCAATACCATCTTGCTAATAAAAATCTTGATGCTGCTGTTGCGGAATGCGATAAGCAAAAAGGTTCTGTTGGTAATGTAATGAAGGCTGGCCTTCACCGTTACAAAGAAATGATTGGCAATACAGAACTGGCTACTGATCAAAAAGTAATGGCTATACAAAAAGAAGTAGAAGAAGCTACGGCACTTGAGTTACCAATGCTGGAAAAAAACCTTGTGTTCTTATCTACCATTGCATCTGTGGCAACATTGATGGGATTGTTAGGTACAGTGTTGGGTATGATCCGTTCTTTCTCTGCTTTGGGCGAAGGTGATGGTGGTGGTGCTGCAGCCGGTAAATTATCACAAGGTATTTCTGAAGCATTGTATAATACGGCTTTAGGAATTGGTACATCAGCTTTCTCTATTATTTTCTATAATATTTTTACAACAAGAATTGATGGTATCACTTATGGTATTGATGAATCAGGATTTACTTTAACACAAAGTTTTGCTTCTCTTTACAAATAATAGTATGTAAAAAGGCATTTTTTGTATCTCAAGTAAATAATTAAATGTATAAAAATGGGAAGAGCTAAAATACCACGAAAAAGCACAAATATAGATATGACGGCGATGTGTGATGTTGCATTCTTATTGCTGTCGTTCTTTATTCTGGCAACCAAAACAAAACCACCAGAGGCAGTTGCAGTAGTTCCTCCCAATTCTGTATCTACCAAGATAGCGAAGGAAAACGCTATTTTGGTTACGCTAACAAAAGAGGGTAAAGTGTTTTTACTTTTAGGCGACAAATCTCACAAGAATGCCATTCTTGAAGATATTAATACTACAAGGTCTCTGGGTTTATCAGCCGCAGAAATGGCTAAGCTTAAAAAAATGGAATTTATAGGTGTTCCGTTTAATCAATTGAAAGGCTTGTTGGATTTGGCTACACCTATGGAACCCGCAAAAATGCCTGGTATCCCTTGTGTTGACAGTACAAATAACGAGCTTACAGATTGGATACGGAGTGTAGCTACCTCTTATAAAGGGGAAAATATGGACAATCTTAATCTTTTAGTAAAGGGGGATAATGCTGCTTTTTATCCTGCATTTAAAAATATAAAAGATTCATTTAAGAAAAATGATATTTATAAGTTTAAAATAGTTACCAATTCGGAGGTGCCACCTGCTGGTTCAGAATTGGCAAACTCGGCTATTAAGAACAAAAAATAAATTATTAACCTTGTTTTATTTTTAAACAAATAAAAAATTACTGATATGGCAGAAATGGATACCTCGTCGGGAGGCGGACATAAAAAAGGCCCCGGCGTCAAAAAGCCAAAAAAAATGTCTACCAGGGTAGATCTTACCCCCATGGTTGATTTAGGATTTTTATTGATTACATTTTTTGTGTTTACTACAACCATGAGCCAGGCTACGGCCATGAATATGAATGAACCAAAAGATGATCCTAATAACCAGTTAAAAGTAAAAAACTCGGGTGTAATGACTTTACTTTTGGGGAAAGCAGATCAGGTATATTATTACATGGGAGAACTAACTGATCCAAACAAGCAATTTAGGAGCAGCAATTTTAAAGATATCCGACAAGTAATTTTGGATAAAAAGAAAGCTACTCCAATTGGAGATTTAATGTACATTATTAAATCTGACAAAGAAGCTACTTTTAAAAATGCTATTGATGTTTTGGATGAAATGTCCATTAATGTAATTCCTCCCGGCCACTATGCTGAAGTTGATATGAGTGATGCAGAAGCTCAATTAATAAAGCAGACAGAACAAGCCAATGGAATAAAATAAATTATGGAAACTACGGAATTTGGAATCTAATTATAAATCATTCTACAATGGATATAAACAAAATATTAAGTGCGGATGTTCTTGATATAATTTTTGAGGGCAGAAATAAAGAATATGGTGCTTACGACCTTCGTAAAACATATAATAGCCGCATAAAAAAAGCCTTATTTTATACCGGTGGTGTAATATTACTGATATTTTTAGGGTCACTTTTTGCCAGTCTTGTTGGTAAAAATAAATCAGAAACGCTTGATGTGCTGGATACTCAAATGGCAGAAGTTAAAAAAGCTGAGGCATTGCCACCACCGCCGCCACCGCCACCAAAGCCACCACCACCACCAGAAGTTAACCAGATTAAATTTACCCCGCCTAAAATTGTAAAAGATGAGGAAGTAAAAGCAGATGAAAAAATTGAGGAGATAAAAGAAGACCAGGTAATCAGTAATAAAACAGTTGAAAGTGATAATAAGGTGGCTATAGTTCAGGCACCGGTTGAAGATAAAGGTTCACAAATTACTGAAGCGCCAAAAAACGATGATGAGGACAAGATTTTTACTAAGGTAGAAAATGAAGCGGCATTTCCAGGTGGTGATGCAGCATGGCGCAGGTTTCTTGAAAAAAACTTATACCCAAGCACCGCTACAGATAACGGTGCGCGCACAGGA
>JAYVZR010000184.1:0-5528 GCA_043783135.1 Ferruginibacter sp.
GCCTGTTCCTATGGCAAACCAAAATTATTTTATTGAATCTTATGGCTAATATTATTGAGCACATAAACTAATTATTTACCTTCGCAGCCACATGACAGAAAAAATTTTAATACTTGATTTTGGTTCCCAATACACCCAGCTAATCGCAAGGGCAGTTAGGGAGGCTAATGTTTATTGCGAAATAATCCCCTACAACAAAGAGATAGTTTTTAGCCCCGAATTAAAAGGCGTTATCCTTTCAGGGTCACCTTTTTCGGTAAATGAAGACAATGCACCAACAGTGGATATTGCTGGCATAGCAGCCAAATTGCCTGTACTGGGAGTTTGCTATGGAGCCCAGCTTACCGCCAAACTATTTGGTGGCAAAGTAGAGAAAAGCGATAAAAGGGAATATGGCCGTGCAAGACTGGAAATTATTAAAGACAATATTTTATTAAAAAATGTATTGCCCCAAAGCCAGGTGTGGATGAGCCATAGCGACACAGTAAAAGCGCTGCCCGAAGGGTTTGAAATATTGGGTACTACAGAAAGTATTCCTGTAGCGGCGTTTGTGCGCACCAGTGACGGATGCCCTTTATACGGATTACAGTTTCACCCGGAAGTATACCATAGCACCGAAGGCAAAACCATTCTGAAAAATTTTTTGGTAGATATTTGCGTCTGTTCCCAGGATTGGACACCGGCACATTTTATCAGTGATACAGTGGCCGCATTAAAAGAAAAGATAGGCGATAAAAGAGTAATCATGGCCATGAGTGGCGGCGTTGACAGCACAGTAGCTGCCACCCTTATTCACCAAGCCATTGGAAAAAACTTGTTTGGCATTTTTGTAGATAACGGCGTATTGCGTAAAAATGAATTTGAGGAAGTACTGGCCATGTATCAGCAACTTGGGTTAAATGTAAAAGGCGTAAATGCAAAAGAATATTTTTACACCAGGCTGGCAGGAAAAACAGACCCCGAAGAAAAGAGAAAAATAATAGGCGGGGGCTTTATTGAAATATTTGATCAGGAAGCAAAACGGATTGAAAATATTGATTTTTTAGGCCAGGGAACTATTTACCCGGATGTTATAGAATCAGCTTCTGTGCATGGGCCATCAGTTACTATCAAATCGCACCATAATGTTGGGGGTTTACCAGCTACTATGAAGTTATCACTGGTTGAACCTTTACGTTCCCTCTTTAAAGATGAAGTAAGAAAAGTGGGTGTAGAACTTGGCCTTCCTCATGATATGCTTTTCCGGCATCCGTTTCCCGGACCAGGTTTAGGCATACGCATTTTAGGAGATGTTACCGAAGAAAAGGTACGGTTATTGCAAGATGCAGATGCTATATATACTAATGGTTTAAAGAAAGCTAATTTGTATTCAAGCGTATGGCAGGCAGGCACTATTTTACTACCTGTTAAAAGTGTTGGTGTAATGGGTGATGAAAGAACTTACGAATTTACCATAGCACTAAGAGCTGTAACTTCTGTAGATGGTATGACGGCCGACTGGGCCCATTTGCCTTACGAATTTTTAGCAGGTATTTCCAATGAGATTATTAATAATGTAAGTGGAATAAATAGAGTAGTATATGATATAAGCAGTAAACCACCTGCTACTATCGAATGGGAATAAAATCTTCTATGTCTGATTTTTTGATATTTGATTTTTTTTAACTTTTAAAAAGTCACCGAATATTGAAAGAGCGAACAATCTGGAGCATATCAGACATCTTACATAAGACATTAAAGTGTTGGTTAAATTCAAATTATGAATAAGCAAATTATTAAAAAGTTACATGGGGTTTTGTTGCCGATTATAATATCAATCGTTTTCATCAGTTGCTTTATTTTATCGACAAATGCTCAAAAAGATTCTGTATCTGTTTTAAAAACATACCATGTAGGCATTTTTGCGCCAATGTATCTGGATTCTATTTTTACACCCGCCGGAACTTTCCGCTTCCCTGATGCACTTCCTAAATTTATAACACAGGGGCTTGATTTTGTTCATGGAACCCAGATAGCATTAGACTCCATGCCTGTTGGAAAAGAAAATATAGAGGCTTTTATTTATGATACAAAATCCTATACACAGCCTATCGGGCAATTAATTACCAATAAAAAGCTGGATAGCCTTGATGTTATTATTGGTTCTGTAAAAGATATTGAATTTAAACAGTTGGCCGATTTTGCCCTTGCTAAAAAAATTCCTTTTATTTCCGCCACCTACCCCAATGATGGTGGTACTGTGGCCAACCCATTTTTGGTGGTTGTTAACAGTACTTTAAAAGCGCACTGCGAAGCTATTTATAGTTACCTGCTGCAAAATCATGGGTCTGATATTATTTTTATTTGCCGCCAAAAAGGCACGCAGGAAGATAAGGTTGCATCCTATTTTAAAATGATTAATGAACAGGATGGCAAACCTTTATTGGATATCCAAACCTTAAATTTTGACAGTACTGTTTCCCCTGATTTTTTAAGGGAAAAGTTAGATAGCAACCGCCAAACAGTAATCATCGGCGGGTCGCTGGACGAAATTTTTTCCAATAAATTAATTACAGCCTGTTACGAATTACATCAAACTTATCCTATTACTTTATTAGGCATGCCCAACTGGGATAATTTTAGAGCGTTGTTGAAAAAAGATTCTTATCAGGACTTTCCTGTATATATAACTACTCCTTATTTTAACAGTAAGTGGGATATGTACAGCAAAATGGTAAATACGGCTTATTCAAAAAAGTATAAGGGTAAGGCTGGCGATATGGTTTTTAAAGGGTTTGAATGTACTTACGTTTTCACCAAACTACTTACAAAATACCCCGGCAATGTAATGAGCCATTTAAATGATAAGAGTTTAAAAGTTTTTTCAGATTATAATTTCAGGCCAATACTGCTTAAAAAGGAGTCTGCAGTTCCGGATTATTATGAAAATAAACATTTGTATTTTATCCGCATCATGAACGGGGCATTTTCAAAAGCCTGGTAATTTTTAACAGAAATGATAAATGACTAGCCCGTAACATCGGGCTTTTTTTATATCTTCTCCACCTTATCACAAAACATTCACATCAATTAATTGTAATTAAGGGTATTGATTTATTCTTCTTTTGCCTCCAAAAAAATTTCGTAAATTGAAAGATGAAAAAGTTAAGCGCTTTATTATTAATAGTAATTAGCTGTACTGCATTTATAATTGTTACCGATAAATTTACGGAAGGTGACAAACCTGAGTTTATTGAGCCTGGTAAACAGCGTACAGGCGATGCAGTAAAAGGATTTGACTATTTAATTTCCGGCGATTATTTAAAGAGTGGTATACCCTACAGTTTGTTTTTTATGGGGTTACCAAAAGACACTGTTAATTTTTTACAACGTTCAGGCAATAATAAAAATATTCCCTATGCTTTTACAGCAGTGAAAGCGCCTAATGGTGAGCTGGTTGTGGCTCCCAATTGCCTGCAATGCCATGCACAGGTTTTTGATGGCAAGCTGATTGTTGGCTTAGGAAATTCTTTATCAGATTATACCATTAACCGGGAAGGCACAGCATTATTTGCAGAAAAGTTTTTAAAAAACCTAACTGGCGAAAATGCAAAAAAATATGAGGCGGCAAAAAATTTCATAAGGTCTATAAAAGCTATTTCACCATTGTTGATGACCGGTACAAAAGGCGTAAACCTTGCGGATGCATTGGCAGCATTACTTGTATCACACAGAAACCCACAAACCCTGGAATGGAGTGAGGAAAATTTACTTACCCTGCCATCAGAAATAATACCGACTGATGTACCTGCCTGGTGGCTTTTAAAAAAGAAGAATGCTATGTTTTACAATGGTTTTGGCAGGGGCGATTTTGGCCGTTTTTTAATGGCATCCAATTTACTAACAGTAACAGATACTGCTGAAGCAAAAGAGGTAGACAGTCATTTTAATGATGTACTGGCATATATCAATTCTATACAGGTGCCTAAATTTCCGAAACCTGTTAATGAATCGATGGCGGCTGAAGGCAAAAATATATTTTCCGTTACCTGTAAAAAATGCCATGGCACTTATGGTGAAGGAGCCATCTATCCCAACCTGTTGATACCCGAAAATATTATTAAAACAGATTCTGCTTTATATACTTCCAATTACAGCAATCCGCAGTTTGTAAATTGGTTTAACCAAAGCTGGTTCACCAGTGGCGATCATCCCGCAAAGCTGGTGCCATACAGGGGCTATATTGCACCACCGCTGGATGGTGTTTGGATAACGGCCCCTTATCTGCACAATGGCTCTGTACCTGATTTGGAAACATTACTAAACAGTAAAAAACGTCCCAAATACTGGCAAAGAAATTTTACTGTACCAAGTTATAATTATGACATACCGGGTTATAATTATGAAACAAAAAATGCACCGGGCAATAATGAAGTGTACAACACTACTCTAAAAGGATTTAGTAATGAAGGCCATTATTTCGGCGATAAATTATCTGATGCAGAGCGCCGCTCTGTAATTGAATATTTAAAAACTTTGTAAAATATAGTCTAAACTATGATTTATTTGATTGATAAGATTACTATGAATAATTTAGATGAGCAGACAAAAATCAAATCAATAAATTAAATCATGCCAATCACAATAATCACATAAATCATAGTTCAGACTATTGAAACTTCAATCCACAAAAGGCTATTCCATCATCAACAAATGGCTTGCTGCAAAGGGCCATCATCCATTTTTATTTCAGGAACAAACCTGGGAGCAAATAATACATGGCAAAAGTGGTTTGGTAAATGCGCCCACAGGTTGTGGTAAAACATTTGCTGTTTTTTTAGGTGCCGTTATAAATTTTATAAATCAACATCCTGACGATTATAAAAGCAAAACAAAAAATGGTTTACAGCTTATCTGGATCACGCCTTTACGTGCGCTTGCAAAAGATATCGGCCGGGCAATGGAAGAAGTTATTATGGAATTAGGCATAAACTGGAAAGTGGGTATTCGTAATGGCGATACTACAATAAGTGTCCGCCAGAAACAAAAAAGACAAATGCCCGAAGTGCTTATTATTACTCCGGAAAGTTTGCACTTGTTATTGGCACAAAAAAATTACCCGGAAGTTTTTGCATCTTTAAAAATCATGGCTGTAGATGAATGGCACGAATTGTTGGGCAGCAAAAGAGGTGTACAGGTAGAGCTCGCCATTTCAAGAATAATTGGTGTAAATAAAATTACCAATCAAAATAACAAAAACCAAACAATCAGCATTTGGGGTATCTCAGCCACTATCGGCAATCTGGAACAGGCAAAAGATGTACTGCTGGCCTCTATCAACAATAATGGACCAAAAGGCAAAATAATAAAAGCCATCATTAATAAAAATATTGAGATTGAATCCGTCATCCCCGACGAAATAGAAAAATATCCCTGGGCCGGGCACCTCGGCTTAAAGCTTGTAGAAAAAGTAATTCCTATCATCAACAATAATAAAACCACCCTCATTTTTATCAATACCCGTGGCATGACGGAAAGATGGTACCAGG
>JAYVZR010000185.1:0-5509 GCA_043783135.1 Ferruginibacter sp.
CAGAGGTTAGCGTATCTGCTCTTCCAAGGTTAGGACAGGTAGGAAGGGATATGCAGAATGATGTAGTGGAAGGCATCATTGTAATGCGTAAAGGCGAAAACCCCAGCGAAGTAATAAAAAAAGTGCAGGCCAAAATTGATCATCTCAACGAAAAAGTATTGCCTGCCGGTGTAAAAATCAATAACTTTTACAACCGCAACGACCTCATTAATTTTGCTACTACCACTGTATTGCACAATATGCTGGAGGGAATTATTTTTGTAACAGTAATTGTATTTCTGTTTATGGCCGATTGGCGTACTACCGTTACCGTTGCCATTGTTATACCTTTAGCATTGCTCTTTGCCTTTATTTGTTTAACCTTAAAAGGAATGAGTGCAAACTTACTGTCGATGGGGGCGATAGACTTTGGTATTATCATAGATGGAGCGGTGGTGATGGTAGAGGGAATTTTTGTTGTATTTGACCATAAGGCTCACCAGGTGGGAATGGAACGATTCAATAAACTTTCCAAACTCGGCATAATAAAAAATACAGGTGGCGAACTGGGCAAAGCCATATTCTTTTCAAAACTTATTATCATTGCTGCATTGCTGCCCATCTTCTCTTTTCAAAAAGTGGAAGGAAAAATGTTTTCGCCACTTGCATGGACATTAGGATTTGCACTTTTGGGGGCGTTGCTGTTAACCCTTACGTTAGTGCCATTGCTCATTAGTTTATTGCTTCGAAAAAATGTGAAGGAAAAGCACAACGTTTTTGTTGAAGGGCTTACAAAAGGAGTGATGAAAATGTTTTCCTGGACCTATCACCACAAAAAAATAACATTAATTGCTGCAATAGCTGCCGTTGCCATCGGCCTGTTCTTTTTCAAATTTTTGGGTACAGAGTTTTTGCCAGAGTTGGATGAAGGTGCCATCTATATCCGTGCCACCTGCCCTTTAAGTGTATCGCTGGATGAGTCGAGGAATATTGCCAATAAGATGCGGAAAATTATACGTGAATTTCCGGAAGTGAAACAGGTAATGTCACAAACAGGCAGGCCCAATGACGGAACCGATGCCACCGGTTTCTATAATGTAGAATTTCATGTAGACATCTATCCAAAAAAAGAATGGAAAAGCGGAATTAGTAAAGAGGAATTAGTAGATAAAATGCAACAAAAGCTGGCTATTTTTCCTGGTATTGATTTAAACTTTTCACAACCCATTATGGATAATGTGGAAGAAGCTGTATCAGGTGTAAAGGGTTCGCTGGTAGTAAAAATTTATGGTGACAGTCTGGCTTACACTGAGCAAAAAGCATACGAAGTATATGCCGCTATGAAAGGTGTAAAAGGGGTGGAAGATTTGGGTGTGATAAAAAATATCGGGCAACCCGAACTTCGGATAGATCTTGATGCAACCAAGATGGCCTTGTATGGTGTAACAACTGCCGATGCCAATGCAATAATTGAAATGGCAATTGGAGGTAAAGCCATTTCACAAATTTATGAAGGGGAGAAAAAATTTCAATTGCGCCTTCGCTATGAAGAACAATACCGTAGTAACGCAGAGGCTATTAGTAATTTAATGGTGCCCACCATAAGGGGGTCACAGGTACCTATTAAAAATATTGCCACTATTCAAAGGCTTACAGGCCCCAGTATTGTATTCCGTGATGATAACAGAAGGTATAGTGCCGTTAAATTTTCTGTTCGGGGCAGGGATATGGGCAGCACTATTACTGAGGCACAAGGGAAAGTAGATGAGGCTGTTAAATTAAACAAAGGTTATGATATACAATGGGCTGGTGATTTTGAAAACCAGCAAAGGGCAACCAAAAGGTTAGGGCAGGTAGTGCCTATCAGTTTATTGCTTATTTTTTTAATACTTTTTATTATGTTTGGTAATATAAAAGATGCAGGTATGGTATTGCTTAATGTGCCTTTTGCTTTAATAGGAGGGATTGCCGCATTGCTGTTGTCAGGTACAAATTTTAGTATATCTGCAGGCATTGGTTTTATTGCTTTGTTTGGTATTTGTATTCAAAATGGTGTTATACTTATTTCTGTATTTAAAACCAATTTACAAAAAATTAAAAAATCTGAATTTACACAACATTCTTTGGAAAATGCTATTACGGAAGGTGTTCGTTCAAGGGTGAGGCCTGTAGTAATGACCGCATTAATGGCAGCCATTGGGCTGATGCCGGCTGCACTTTCGCATGGCATTGGTTCCGAAACATCGAAGCCTTTAGCAATTGTAGTAATAGGCGGTCTGATAACTGCTACCATTTTAACATTGTTAGTATTTCCGCTTTTCTTTTACATGGGGTATAGGAAAGTAGGACAGCAGATGAATTAAAAACTTAACAAACATGAGGGAGAAGCTTAAGTAATTTCTCTCTCATGTTTTACCCAAAAAAATTATGAAATTTTTCATCTCGATTTCATTAGCTTTTTTTCTTCCCAATAGGCCATTTGCACAAAATTCTTTTTCGAAAATAAAAGATTCAGTTTCAATTACCTTATTAGATCAAAAAACAAAGCAGGAAAGAGTAACATTAATTGGAGCCGTTAATGTTGCTGCTTACGTAGGCACAATGACAGCTTTATATCAAACCTGGTATAAGAACTACCCCCAAAGCAAATTCCATTTTTTTAACGACAATAAAGAATGGTTGCAGGTAGATAAAGTGGGTCATATGTGGAGTGCTTATACAGAGGGAAGGGTAAGTATTGAAATGTGGACCTGGGCAGGGCTTCCCCGGAAAAAAGCCATCTGGATTGGTGGGCTAAGTGGATTGGCATACCAATCTATCATAGAGGTTTTGGATGGCTTCTCTGCTGAATGGGGATTCAGCTGGGGCGACTATACGGCAAATGTTATTGGCAGCGGAATGCTGGTGGCACAGGAACTTGGTTGGAAAGAACAAAAGATACAATTGAAATTTTCATCTCACTACCAAAGTTATGGAAACAATATTTTAAATACCAGGGCTGATGATATTTATGGAACAAATTTGCCGGAGAGGATATTGAAAGATTATAATGCACAAACTTATTGGCTGAGCGCAAACATCAGGGCTTTTTTTAAGGATGCAAAGCTACCTCCATGGTTGAACATTGCCGTTGGCTATGGGGCAGAAGGAATGTTTGGTGCGGTAGATAATATCTGGACAGGTAAGAATGGAGTTACTTACGACTATTCCCGTGTTAAAAGATATCGTCAATGGTATATTGCCCCCGATATTGATTTTACCAAAATCAGGACAAAAAATAAATTGCTGAAAACAATTTATTTTATATTGAACAGCTTTAAATTCCCGACACCATCGCTTGAGTTTTCCAATAAAAAAGTAAAATGGAACTGGCTTCATTTTTAAACTTCATTTCTACTTAAAGCTTATAAAACATAATCTAAAGTTTAAAATTGTGTTTTATAATAATCAGTCCTGCCCAATGGCAAGTTACTAGATTTTTGAAGAATCCAACAGGCTGTATATAATATAAGGAATTTTGCATGAATTCGATCTACTTATAATTATTTAGCTATATTAAGGTGAGTTTTTGTGTATTCCGTTTAAAAAAATAGAAGGGTACCTATCCAAAAATGTAAAGCTGCACAAACCCGTGTACAAGTCCACCAAAGTGTTCATTGGACTTCTGCGCCTGGCAGGCTCAATATCACATCTTTTTTACAGTAGTATTTTTTGTTCCATCATTACAAGTTTGTTTTTCATATTTTGCCTTATACCAGTTATACCAATTTCATTTAGACACTCTTAAGGATGCTTTTAATGTCTAATTGATATTACTTATGAAGGAAAATAACATGCGCCAAAAACCACCAAGCCTTTTATATACTATAGTGATTGCATTTATAGGTTGATTTAAATTTATTGCAGGGAAATTACGTTTGTGTTGGTGGTATAATTAATATCTTCAATTGATTTGATAAGGTTGTTATGTTGCTCCAGCAGCTTCAGTTTGGTGTCCTTGTAGGCATCGATAAAATCAATAAACTCCAGCAGGCTTATTTGGCTGGCTTGGTAGCTTTTTAATATACTTTGACGCAGCCCATCATATTTTTGAGAAAAATCCAGTTGCTGTAAATTATTTACCTGTTGCAGGTATTTAAATTTTGTAAATGTTGCGTTAACCTCGTTTTGAATTTTGCTGTACTGTAAACCGGATTGTACTTCCTGTTGCTGGATACTGTATTGAGCCGATTTTATATTGCCCTGGTTTCTGTTAAAAATATTGATTGGCAGTGATATTGCCAATCCAACATAGTTTACATTGTAACTGCTCCGCTGATCATATTCAGATCCGACGGTTACATCGGGTTTGGCCAATGCCTTTTGGTAAATGAGGTTATTTTTTTGAAATTCTAAAGCAGTTTGTGCTATATTGGCGTCGGGCCTGTTTTGCATGGCCGTTTTTACAAGGCTATCCAAATCAGGAATTGGAACGGTGGTAAGCTCTCCAAATTTGTAGGTAAGCGCCGGTGCAATAAAACTACTGTCAGTAGATTGAAGTAATAATTTCAGTTCACTTTCCACAGGTATTATGGACGACTCTATATTCACCAGCTCATTTTGCAAATTAAACAACAAAGCTTTTAAACGCATGTTGTCTTTTAGGGCAATATTGCCTGCTTTTAATTCCGCATCCATACCGGTTATTAAATGCTGCAACTCTATAATCTCCACATCGTACACTTTTTTCATTTTCAGCTGGTGATTAATCTCCAGCAAATCGCCGCGTAGCGTATAACGCAGGCTTCGCATTACATCATCAAACTGCTCTTTTGCAAGCGTTGTATTATCGGTAGCCAATTGTGCCAGCTTTGCTCTTTTTCCTGCAGTACGCAGCAGTTGAGTAACCTGTATATAAAAAGTACCCCTGTTGGCTTCATGCGCAAAAAATTTGCCATCACCTTTTGCACCATCGTAGATATTCTGGTCTGTACTTAAAATGGGGTTATCCCATAACCTGGCTTGTTCTATCAAAGCCTTATTGACATCTATGTTATATTTGGCAGCCAGTAAAGACAGGTTTTTTTGCAGAAATATTTTTTCTGCTTCTGGTAGTGCAACCCGAAGGGTATCGGCCGGTGACTGTGCTTTTATTGAATGGCACGCAAATAGTAATATGCTTAATAATTGAATGAAAGCTTTTTGCATTAGTATTTTATATTAACAGCAATAAAATTGCTGGGCAAAATTGACGGCTTCTTTAGTTAAAAGGTAATTAACAAAAGTTAACCATAGGTTAAGGCGGAAATTATAATATAGTGTGCAGTTTAAAACATATATAGCTTAATGAAGATAAACAGCAAATACTTTTGGCCTTTTATACAGCTTTGTTTTTTTTTACCTTTTGCATCAAGCCTGCCCCGAATCTACTTCGTGGGTAAAAAGCAAAAAGAAGCTGTCTCTGCCGGCTATAACTTTTCGGTAAACGTATATTTCGTAAAATTAAATCGCCTGCGGCACGGTAAAACGGAATCCAATACCATGAATTGTT
>JAYVZR010000186.1:0-5487 GCA_043783135.1 Ferruginibacter sp.
ATAAAGAAGCCGAAAAATCAATTGGCCCATCCTTTACAGATGTGTCGAAGAAATATTCAAAAGACCCTAACGTAAATAGTTACCTTACCGACAAAATAATTAAAGGCGGCAGCGGAGTTTGGGGCGATGTTAGCATGGCAGCTCATCCTAACCTATCACATGGCGATGCGCAGCAAATTATTTCCTGGATAATGACATTATCAAATAAAGCTGCTATAAAAAAATCATTGCCTGCAACTGGCACCATCATTCCTTTGGCTAATCAAAAACCTGCAAGTGCCCTGGTTTTATCAGCGAGCTATACAGATAAAGGTGGAAATAATATTAAGGCTTTAACCGGCAGCAGTACTGTGTCTTTACAAAGTAATACGGTTTCTTTTACAGGTAACGAAAAAGTAAAAGGTTTTACATCAATGAAATACGGCGGCAGTACAATAATGATTTTACCGGCTGGCGGAGGTTGGTTTGCTTTGGATCAAATTGATTTTACCGGAGTACATTCAATAAACTTAACATGCGGGTGGCAGGCACTTCCGTTGAAAGGGTATAGTTTTGAAGCAAGACTTGATGCGCCTGATGGAAAATTATTAGGAAAAGGAACAATACCAACACCGCAAAAAGGGCAGCAATTTGGCATAGCACATATATCAATTGATGCAGTTACGGATGGTAAGTTTCACTCAGTTTATTTTGTTTATAAAGGAACAGAGAAATCGGAAGCAGGTATTATGTCGGTACAATTCAATGCAAAATAATTAAGTAAATTTTTTGAAGAGTGTTTATGATTGTGATTCAAATTGTGCAGCAAAAAGTGGTTGGTGGAGACACCAACCACGGCTTAGCACTCGGCCGGTGTCTCCACCGGACGAAACCTGAAGCGACAATAATTCAATAAATTTTAAACGGGGTTATAAAATATAAACGGCTCTTTGCGTTTTTAAATGATAAAATAAAATAAATATGGTAAAGAAATTGTGTAGCGTTTTTATAGTGTTGGTGGTAATATTTAAAGTAAACGCTCAGGCTCCTGTAGCAGGAAATGTAACGGATAATGAATTGATTCCGTTGTCGAATGTCAGCATTCATTTATTAAACACCGGTATAAATGCATTGAGTGATAAAGCTGGTAACTTTAGTATCCAGGATGTTGCAGCAGGAGAATATACCATTGAGTTATCTTCTGTAGGTTATGCAACTATTGCGAAGGAAATTGAAGTGGGGGGAAAAGAAAACAAGGCGCTTAGTTTTAAAATGAACAATAACCTGGTGCAATTAGGAGCAGTAACTGTTACAGCAGAAAAGAAAGAAGAGTTATTGCAAAATATACCATTAAGTATAACATCAATTTCTTCAAAACAAACAGAAGAGTACAGGTTATGGAACACAAAAGATTTAACAGCAATTGTTCCTAATTTATATGCCGGTAATTCAGGCGATGAAAGGAATGTAATCTCCATACGGGGTATTACAACTACTTCCTACGACCCTGCCATTGCCACTTATGTTGATGGCGTTAATCAATTTAGTCTGGATACTTATATTCCCCAGTTAAACGATATTGAAAGGATAGAAATACTGCGTGGCCCGCAGGGAACATTGTATGGAAGAAACGCAATGGGCGGCGTTATCAATATTATTACCAAACAACCCGCCAATAACACAAATGGTTTTGTAGAACTAACCTTTGGCAATTACAATCAGCAACGATATAGCGCAGCCATACGCACACCGATTGTAAAAAATAAATTATTCTTTGGTGCTTCGGGTGTGTTTAATAAACGTGATGGTTATTATTTTAATGAGTATAACAATAAAAGTTTTGATAAGCAGAACCAGCTTAGCGCAAGTGGATATTTAAAATATTTGCCCCGTAACAACTGGTCGATGACACTAAACTTTAAAATTCAGAACAATAAAAATAACGGTGCTTTTCCTTTAGTAAACGGTATGGAAGAAGCATTCAAACATCCCTATAAATTAAATCAAAATGCTATTGGGCAAATGACAGATAATACAAAGAATACGTCATTATCTATTTATCATTTAGGAACCAATATTGATTTTACCTCTCAAACTGCATGGCAAAATAATTACCGGTATTACGAGCCGCCAATTGACGGAGATTTTTCCCCTTCAGATATAGTAACGGTGGCTAATAATTATGGCAGTGATTGGAATAATGTAAAAGTATTTACACAGGAATTTAAATTTAATTCCAGTGCAAAAAAATCGCCTTTATTTAACTGGACGGCTGGAGCGTATTTTTTCCACCAGTATAATCCTAACAAACAGGCTACACAATTTGGAGCAGATGCGGCAATGTATAGAGCCACCCCCAATACTGCCGTTATAAATACTACAAAAGGTAAGAATACAGGCTTTGCGTTATACGGACAGGCAGATTATATGCTCACAAAAAAAATATCATTGGTAGCAGGTTTGAGGTATGATTATGAAAATAAATATTTAAATGTAAAAGGCGAATACAAGACAGAGACGGGAGACATATTTGTCACCAGGCCAGATACTTCTTCAGCTGTAAATTTTGACGCCTTCTCTCCCAAACTTGGTTTAAAATATGCTGTTGCATCTAACAGTAACCTGTTTGCAAATTATAGCCGTGGCTTCCGAACAGGTGGTCTTACTCAATTGTCTGCAAATCCCACGCAGCCTCCTTTATATCCTTATGAACCGGAGTACAGTAATAATTTTGAAATAGGGATTAAAAATAATTTTTTGGATTACAGGTTAATATTAAATGTAACCGCTTTTTATACCCATGTAAACAATGCGCAGGTGCCAACACTTATTTTGCCTGATGCAATTACCGTTACAAAAAATACAGGCGAACTCAACAGCAAAGGTGCGGAACTGGAACTTTTTTATAAACCAGTAAAAGGGCTCCAGATTGATTATAGTTTTGGATATACCAATGCAAAATATGCATCACTAAAATTATCATCAAATGGCGAAGCAGTTGACCTGGGGGGTAAAACACAAATATTTACTCCTAATGTTACGTCGATGCTTACAGCCCAATATAATTATTTGGTAAGTGCCAAACAGCAAGTAAAAATGTTTGTACGGGCAGAGTGGTTTTATTTAGGTGAACGGTATTTTGATCTTGCCAATACAATTAAACAATCACCCTACAGCCTGTTAAACACAAGCATTGGTGCCAGCAGAAAAAATATAGAATTATATTTCTGGATGCGTAATATGGGCGATGTTAAATACATTGAATATGCCTACGATTTCGGTGCTGTGCATTTAGGCACTCCAATCACTTATGGCGTGACAATTAAAACCCGTTTTTGATATGATAAATAGTTGTGGAAAATAAAAAGGCTACGAAATTTCAAATAGAAATGTCGTAGCCTTTTTTAGCAGCGTTATTTTTTAAATACTTTGTTCTGTTATAATAGCGGCGGCATCAAAAATAATACCTGCAGGTGGGTGCAGCCGTTTCTTTTTAAGCATTAGTACAACGTTAAATAATACTATTCTGCTGAATGGATTAATTTATCATTCAGCATTTTTTTATTACGATAACATACAAAAACAATAGTGTGCAACGGACCTAAATAAAAATAGAAAATCAAATTGCTTAAAAAAAATTTAATTTTACCAATCAAATAATTAAAAACCCAAACTAATTATAATGAGAAAATTTTTATCCGCAACAGTAATTTTTGGCTGCATGGTTTTATTCAGTGGTACAATAAATGCGCAGGAAAAACCTGCTGCAACAGCCGATGCAGCAGATGCAGAGCAGCAATGGCAAAGAAACTGTCAAACCCAATTGCATCACTTATCAGTGTGCCTTTTCAAAATAATACAGATATTGGTATTGGGCAATACAATGGTTCAAGAAATACTTTAAACATTCAACCGGTTATTCCATTAACCTTGTCACCAAAACTAAATTTAATAACAAGAATTGTTATGCCAATTGTAACACAGTATAATGTTACCGGGCCAAATACGCAGCAAAGTGGATTGAGTAATTTTGTAGCCAGTGCATTTTTTTCACCAAGTGATTCAAAAAATGGCTTAACCTGGGGTATTGGCCCAGCCTTTCTTTTGCCTACAACTACCAATGATTTACCAGGAACCAACAGAACAGCCATTGGCCCAACAGCAGTACTTTTAAAACAGGCAAATGGCTGGACAATTGGTGCATTAATCAATCAACTCTGGTCGGGTTCGGGAACTGTATCTGGTTACGAAGTAAACCAGATGTTTCTGCAGCCATTCCTTACTTATAACTGGAAAAGTGGTGCAGGCTTAGGTGGTACTTTTGAATGGACCCAGGCATGGAACACTAACACCACTTCAATCTATTTTATGCCCAATGTATCTGGTGTTACAAGATTGGGAAAGCAAATTGTTTCGCTAAGCGTAGCACCGCGTATCCCCATTGCTGTACCCGGTGCATCAAGGCCAAATTTTGGAGTACGTGCGGCATTAGTTCTTGTGTTTCCAAAAAAATAATTTACAGTATTAATTGCTAAGCAATATACAATCAATTTTCTATTTCTTTATTTACCCATGTTATAAACAAATTGTATCCTATAGTCAGCACTACAGCGCCCAGAAACAATCCCAGGAACCCACTATTAATAAAACCGCCAACGGTGCCAATAAAAATTACCAATACCGGGGTCTGTGATCCCCGCCCTAATAAAACGGGTCTTAATATATTATCAAGCAGCAGGGCAATACCCAGCCATATAGCAAGGATAACTGCAGGAATAGTATGTAAAACAGAAAACATATAAATCGTAACCGGAATACAAATGGGCCAGATACCTATTTGCACAATTGCCAAAATCAAACATAGTATTGTCCATAAACCGGCAAACGGAACACCTGCAATAAAAAATCCAATACCGGCAAATGCAGACTGAATAACCGCAACACCTAAAACCCCTTTAAAAACATTTTTTATAGTGGCTACAGCAATTGGTGCAAAATCTTCCCCGGTTTTGCCTGCCAGTTTTATAAATATTTTTTTTGAAAACAGAGCAATATTGTCATAATACAATAACAATACTCCGGAAATAATAAGCGATGCTAAAAATTGAAAAATACCTTTTCCAAACCCGGCTAATAATGATAATAACCAGGCACCACCGGCTTTTACCTGTTCCGGGTATTTCATTACTGCCGCTTGTAAATTACTGGAAGCAAGGCTCCAGAAATCAATTATTGGTTTTGCAAAAGAAGGCCATTTAGTGGTGCCTTCTGTAGGTGGAGGAATAAGCGGCCGTCCGGAAGAATATAATTCCTGCAGATGCTTAATGCCTTCATATAAAGATTCTGATATTAAAATAAAAGGAACAATTAAAAAACTTAAAAACAATACTATCAATACAACTGCCGCAAGGGTTTTTCTGCCACCAAAAAGTTTTACAAATAATTTATAAGCAGGATAAATGGCAATTGTAATAACAATGGCCCAAATTAATATTAAAAGAAATGGCC
>JAYVZR010000187.1:0-14245 GCA_043783135.1 Ferruginibacter sp.
CAAATGATTTTGAAATACCGATTCCTATTAGCCAGCTATCATAAACATTCCATTTTATATCATATCCAATCGATCCGGTCACTTCCCAGCCATTGTGTATTTCGGCACCATATTCCAACCCTAAACGATTTAAAAAATAATTGCCCTCTTTGGCAAATTCTTCTCCAGCACCTAATAAAAGACTCCAGTGTTTACATGGTTTATAAATACCCATAATGGCAGGTGCTATTGGCGTACTTCTTTCCAGTTCTTCACTGCCGTGGCCTTCTACAACAAAGGTTTCTGTAATTATATCAGTATGCAAGCCAATGGCCAATTTAGGACTAACATAATAATTATAATCAATGCCCCAGGAAGGAAGGGAAAGTACAATCCTTTTTCCTTCAGCATCGCGGCCATTAAATACCTGCGCATGGCCCAGAATTAAACCAATGCTTGAATGAGGTGAAAATTTTTCTTCTAACTTTTTAGGCTCTTGCCCAAAGCTGCTGAAATAACAAAAACACAAAATAACAATGCAGGCAGGCAAATGCGGTCTTTGTTTCATACAGAATGTTTAAAAAATAAATATAAAATATCAGGCATTAAAAAACCCATTGTATTCTACTGTGAAATGAATTGGCAACGCCTAACACATCTGTATTTTTGGTGTTGCATTTTATACTATTTTAAAAAATATTATTATAGTGTATAAGGCTTAGTGAATCTAAAAGACTGTATTTAAAAACGATTCTGTCTCAAAAGTATATGAGGCAGCCCCTTTTCCATCACGCATATTATTTTTTAAATACTGATTTTCCTTCTTTAATTGTTTCGGTTACTTTAATATCCTTGATGGTTAACGGATCTACTTTCAAAGGATTTTTATCAAGAATAACCAAATCGGCAAGTTTACCTTTTTTTATTGAACCTTTTTTTGCTTCTTCAAAATACTGATGGGCACCATTGATGGTAATGCATTGCAAGGCCTGATAAGGTGTGATGCGTTCGTTGGCACCCAGCACCACGCCAGTTCGGGTAGTTCTGTTTACTGCACACCAAACCACCATCATCTGGTCGATCGGTAACACATTAAAGTCGGTGTGATTCGTTGGTTGCAAACCCATCTTAAACGCAGTATTCAATGGACTTATAATGGATGCCTGTTTCAGTCCACGGTTTTGAATATGTGTATCTCCAAAATAGAAAACATGCTCAGCAAACATGGATGGAATAATATTATATGTTTTGAATTTGTTCAATTGATCCTGGCGTATAAACTGCGAATGAATAATGGTCGTTCTTCTATCTGCCGCACTATCACTGCCACTGGCATATTGGTGTGCTTTTATGATCATGTCAATGGCTGCATCACCATTGGCATGCATCAATAACTGAACCTTTGCACCATAAATCCATTTAACCCACGCACTGATTGAATCCTGCGGAAAAGTAGGTTCACCTACCCAGTTTTTCTGACCTGTAGGCCCACCTGTTAAATAAGGTGTGGTAAAGAAAGCTTTTTTGCCCTGCGGGGAACCGTCTGTTACAATCTTAACGCCACCAATTTTAAAATGACTATTATAAGTGCCAAATTCCGAAAAGGGATGATCAACTAAAATATTGCGCAGGTCAAGAATAAACGGATAAGAAACCACATCAATAAAAAATGCATTATTTTTTGCACCATTAGTAAGAATATCCATGTCTGCTTTATGCGTTGCGCCTTCCTGCGTTGTAGTAACACCCGCTTCCGCATAAATCATCTGCCCATCTTTTATTTGCTGCAATTGCTGGTCTGCCGTAGGCTTGGGAAAGTTGGAGAATACCGGGATAAATGCGGTTTCCATAATCAGGCCGTAGGGTTCATTGGTGCCTGGTTTACGAACAATGATGCCGCCCGCAGGAGTGACAGTTTTATTATTGTAACCATATTTCTTCATAGCCAGCGAATTCAACACACAACCATGTTGGGAAACATGAATCACAATAACCGGGTTATCAGGAAACGCTTTATCCAGATCATCCCGGTTAAGCACCCTTCCTCCGGGCATCTGGTTTTCATCATAACCGTAACCCATAATAACTTCGCCTTTAGCGAAATTTTTCTTTGTTTGAATGTCTTTTAATGCTGCAATAACGCCATCCACATCTTTAGCCTGACCAGCAGGTGGTGCAAAACAATTTGCCTGTGAAGCCATGCCCATTGCACTAACAAAATGACTGTGCCCGTCAATAAAACCTGGCACCATCGTTTTGCCCTGCAGATCGTTCATGGCAGTGCTGTCGCCCTTCATTTTTTCTGCATCTGCCTTGCTGCCTACAAACACAATTTTACCATCCTTTACTGCAACAGCTTCTGTATACTGGACACTGTCACCTTCCATGGTGATAATGTCGCCGCCAAAATAAATGGCGTCGGCTGTAGCAACTGTCGATGCATTTTTTTGACCTGGATTGTTACAGGCCGATATTGCCAATATTAAAATGACGAAAAATAACTGATTTTTTAACCTCATGATTATTGCTTTTTAAATATTGATTTCCCTTCTTTGATTGTTTCCAAAACCCTGATGTCTTTAATTGTAGCAGGATTAACTTTTAATGGATTTTTATCAAGTATTACAAGGTCTGCAAGTTTTCCTGTTTTGATAGAACCCTTACTGTTCTCTTCAAAATACTCATAGGCGGCATTAATAGTAATAGCCTGCAAAGACTGATATGGGGTAATGCGTTCATCAGCGCCAATTAACTTTCCACTTCTTGATGTTCTGTTTACCGCAGTACCCACTACCATCATCTGATCAATAGGAAATACATTAAAATCAGTATGATTGGTTGGATGCATGCCTAATGCAATAGCCGATTTCATCGGGCTTATAAAATTTGTTTGTTCCGGGCCGCGGCTCTTCATATAAACGTCTGCAAAAAAGAAAGTATGTTCGGTAAAAAAAGAAGGTATCAGATTGTATTTCGCATACTTTTCCAATTGATCTTTTCTTATAAATTGAGAATGGATCATCGTTGTTCTTCTTGCTGCACTTGGATTTCCCGCAGATGCATATTCATGTGCTTTGAGTGCCATATCAATCGCAGCATCCGCATTTACATGTATAAGAAGTGGCAGGTTTTTGTCGTAAACTTTTTTCACCATTTGGTTGAGTAGCTCCTGCGGAAAAGTTGGTTCGCCTTTCCAATTTTTTTGACCAGCGGGTCCACCGGTTAAATAGGGAGTTGTAAAAAAAGCAGTTCTTCCCGGTCCTGAGCCATCAGTAGTAATTTTAATTCCGCCTAACTTAAAGTGATTATTATATTTTCCAAAATCTGCAGCAGTATGCAGTTTCATTATGGTATCAAATTCTGTAATAAAAGGATAAGAAATGATATCAATAAAAAGTTCTTTATTTTTTGCCCCGGTTTCTAAAATACTAATATCCCCTAAATGAGAAGCACCTTCCTGTGCGGTTGTTATACCGGCAGAAGCATACAATAATTGTCCGTCCTGTAATTGTTGTTTTTGTTGCACAGCAGTAGGTTTTGGCAGTTGGCTGAATATGGGAAGAAAAGCTGTTTCCATAATCAAACCATACGGTTCGTTGGTACCTCGCTTTCTTATAAGAACACCACCTGCAGGCGTTACTGTTTTATCAGAAATGCCATAATTTTTTAGGGCTTTGGAATTCAGCACAGCACCATGCAATGAAAAATGCAAAACCATTATTGGGTTATTGGGAAATGCTTTATCTAAATCGTCTCTATTTAAAGTAGTGCCATTGGGCATTGCATTTTCATCATAGCCGTATCCCATTATTAATTCTCCGTCAGGAATTTTTTTATCGGATTTCAATTTCGTTAATGCTGCAATAATACCATTAACATCATTAGCTTCCCCTACTGGTGAAGGTGAACAGTTTGCCTGGCTCGAAATGGATAATGCATTAATAAAATGACTGTGCGGATCAATAAAACCTGGTAGCAAGGTTTTACCCTGCAGGTCGTTCATAACAGTGCTGTCGCCTTTCATTTTTTCAGCGTCGGCCTTGCTGCCTACAAACACAATTTTACCATCTTTTACTGCAATAGCTTCTGCATAGTGGGCACTGTCACCTTCCATGGTGATAATGCCGCCGCCAAAATAAATGGCGTTGGCAGCACTTGCAGGAGCGGAATCATTGCTTGTTTTATTATTGGAACATGCAAAGACAAATGCAACAAGACTGATTAACAGTTTATTTTTAATTCTCATAATATTAATTTTTGTACTTCTTTTCTTTTAAAAAATTATCACTTAATCTTTTATTTAATCAATATCATTTTTATTGTTGAAGTAGAGCCCAGCAATGGGGAATTATTTTACTTCTGTTAGCTGCGGTAATTTATAAGAACCATCCAGCACTTCTTTACCAGGAAGGTAGCAACGCATTAAAAAATTCCAGCCATCAGTAATGTCAATCCTGTTCTTTGCATCTTTTGGACATTTATCCGAAGCACCGAAATAAACTGTGAAAGTTTTATCCATATTATACTTTACATTGGATGCATTGATTACACTGTTCTCGCTTTTTATATACCCGTCATTTCCATAAACAGTTATTGACCAGAAGCCCCTAACATCAGGCACCTTGTACGTAGCTACATAACATTTATCACCGGAAAGATTGCCTCCGTTGTAATTAATATACGTTGCATCTTTATTAGGAAAAAGTCCCCATGCACCGGCAGCGGCATACTGTCTTGTTTGCTCATTTACTTTACCTCTTGGGCCCATCCAGTCATCGGGATACCTATCAAATTTTGAAAACTCTTTTTCATATTCTGCCCGCAATGAATCCAGCGGGACTTTATCCCAGATGGGTTCTGTAAATGCTTCCGAACTGTTTGATTCAATTATAAATTGTTGCTTTAATTTATTTACATAGGCTATTTCAGCGGTATCTTTTGAATTGAATACCTGTATGCGGATAGCAAGCATCAGGTACTTTGTATCCTGCGGTAATTGATGCTTACCCGGAGTATAAATTACGCCGGAACAATAGTGATCGTTATCAACAATTAATATGGATGCGTATCTGCCTTTAGGAATTTCAGGAAAAGTAACAGTTGCGCCTTTTTCCACATTTACAATACCCCCGGAATACAGCACGTCACGATTCATTCTTACAACCGTTTGCTGGTCTAAAGGCGTAACAGTTGCAAAATGATAAAACTGATTGATGCCACTGCCCGGCAAATGTTCTATGTTATAAAACATGCGATCCGTTTCTGCACGGATGAAATTTTCGGGTGTTACTTTTTTTGAAGCTGTTAATGGATCTGCTGCAGAAACTTTTTCTGAATCAGCAGAAGCAGTTTTATCGGTTGCATTATTACAACCTGCAAAAATTAATACAAGAAGGCCAAGGATTACTTGATTTTTAATTATCATGATTTTTATATTCAGTATTGTTTTCTTTTGATTGTGTTACTTATTTTAACTGTACAATCCATCAATTTATTTTCAATTCACTTTATTCAACAGAGGTGCAATCCACTTCCCGTCAAGTGCTTCTTCCTTTGGCCAGTATAGGCGCATGATCATAGAGAACGGCCCCATAGGAGCAGGCAGCCAATTGGCTTCTTTATCTCTACCCGGAGATTCATTTTGAAGTAACAATGTCAATCCTCCATCTTTATCTTTTTTAAACTGGGGCAACATGGTGGAATTAAGAAGGTAACGGTTAAGCGGATTTGCAACAAGCAAACTTGCAGGCTGATCGTACATAGTAATTGACCAAAAAGAATTAACAGGAGGTAACTGGCCCAATGCAAAGTGAATGGTGTATTTGTTGGCGCCATCAAGTTTTTGGCCCTTACCGTCCACATAATAAGCAGGATACATAGCTTCCTCTTTTGTGTTTCCATAAATGCCAAGCGCAGCAGCCATCATACGGTATAAATAATTGTTTTTAAGATAGTCTCTTGTACCAAAAAGATCACCGGAAGTAACTTCACCTGTTTCAACTTTTTTCTTCAAACCTGCAAACTGAACCCATGCATCACTAACACCATCTTTTATGGCCTGCTTTATTTCAGGGGATAGTTTTGTTGTATCAAATGTTTCGCCTGCTTTTATACCTATTTTTTCAAAACGTACTATCAGCTCTGTTTCTGAAGCGTGTGTTGGGCAGAATTGCAAAGCAAAATTGAGGCTGTTAAAAAACTGAAGTGACGTTTTTTGTGCATCCGGGGTAAGCGGTTTTGGAAAATCAATAGCTGAAGCAGCTTTGGGTGCAGGTTCACCAAGGAATGCAGAAAGAGACTTTACGATGTATTTTTTCTGAATCGCTTTTACATTTTCAAGATCGGCTGCATTAAAAAGTTGTGTTCTAAACTGTGCAGAAGCAATTTCAGTTTCACAACGGATCACTTTCGTAATTCCCTTTGGTATATCGCCTTTCCACAGAGGTCCTGCAATCATATAATTGCCACCACTATTACCTGTTGTGCGGCTTCCAAGGTAATCGAAGTTGTGCGTATAAAGGTCAATCAGTTGAAGGCTCCAATACCTGTTTTTTGCAAAAGGCGGTACGCTGAAAACAATTGGTTCTGTTCGCAGATCAAGACCAATCCATGAATATGGTGTATCTGAATTGGGCGTTTGAATTGCTTTATCTTCCGGTGTAAATACACGGGGAATATTACAAAGAACATTCCAGTCAGCTTTATAATCCGGATCTTTTTTATCAACGAAGTAAGCATATTGAATCCTGCAATTATCTACAATTGGAAAACCATATATGTAAGCTTCTTTAGCAATAGCACGTGCCTCTGCTACAGTATTTGTTGAATCACTTTTATTAGTTGAATTATTTTTTTGTTGCGGTTGGTTGCAACTATGCATGAATGCTGACATTGAAGCAAGCAATAGTATTGCAAGTTTTTTTTTGTATTTCATTTTTTTCAGTATTGATTAAAATGTTTTGTTCTGCTGCAATATTCGCTTCAGTACAAGAGTGCAACGCAACGATGCTTAATGCTTATTATACAGTTTGGTTAATAAACCCTGCTATTCTAATTTTTTGCCAATCTGTTTTATTATGTCATCTACTTCCGGTGAAAAGCTTGCCTGCCTTGGTGGAAAAGCTTTAAATGATTGTACAAATTCGTTTACCTGTATCATGGCTGGACCAAGTAACCATGCATGGTTTTCTTCCCACTCATCATAACCTCTGCCACCTCCGTCAACAAATCTTTCAAACGGATCAATTTTTAGATTAATAATAAAAGGCGTACTCAATTCTTCCCTTGCAGCGTTAAACCATTTTTCTTGTTTCTTGTACAAAAATTTCCAGTCGCCATAACGAAAACCATGAAAGGTGGTTTCGGTAAAATAGTAAAAGTCTTTGCGTTTTGTTTTCCCATTATTCAAGATCATATCGCTTTGATCATATCCGTCTAAGTGAACTTTATAGGTCATGTTGCCAACGGTTTTACCCTTAAGCAATTCTTCTTTTAGGTTCGGTTGTCCCACCCAACTCATCAGCGTTGGCAACCAATCTTCCATGGTCATAAATTCACCGGTAACTCTACCGGCTGGGATTTTCCCCGGATATTTTACTAATACCGGCACACGAAAACCACCTTCCCAACCACCTGCACCTTTTTCACCATGAAAAGGATGGTTACCTCCATCGGGCCATGAATTGGTGGGGGCACCATTATCAGTAGCAAACATCACAATAGTATTTTCTGCCACACCGGATTCTTCTAATTGTTTCATTAAACTGCCAACAATATCATCCATTTCCATCATGCCATCAGCATACAATCCGTAACCGCTTTTGCCAGCGTAGGCAGTAGAAAGATTTGTTCTGTAGTGCATCCTGGTAGTGTTGTGCCATACAAAGAATGGTTTGCCAGCAGCTGCTGCGTCTTTTATAAAACGTTTTGATTCTTTCAATACATCCTGGTCAAGATGCCGTTGTACCTCCATACCAAATGGGCCTAAGTCTTCAATTTTTTGTGTACCATCTGCATTGGCCCATGAGTGAATGATACCCCGCTGTTTATCAAAGCCGAATTTCTTTACGCTGGTGGTATCGGTAGGGTAATCGTACTGTTCTGTGTATTCACCTGCATTCAAATGATAGAGAATGCCATAAAATTCATCAAAACCATGAGCAGTTGGTAAATATTTATCAAGGTCGCCCAGATGATTTTTTCCAAACTGTCCGGTTGCATAGCCAAGCGGCTTTAATAATTCTGCAAGCGTTGGATCTTCTTTTTGCAAACCTTGCGGAGCACCCGGAAGCCCAACAGTGCTAAGGCCAGTTCTCATTGGATATTGCCCGGTAATAAAACAGGCACGGCCTGCGGTGCAGGATGCCTGTGCATAGTGATCCATGAAAATGATACCGTCTTTAGCGATTCTGTCTATGTTGGGTGTAGAGCCGCCCATCATACCCCGGTGGTAACAGCTCAGGTTCCACATCCCAACATCATCGCCCCAAATAATCAAAATATTGGGCTTGCCTTTTTGAGCAGGTGCGTTTACTGAACTTGTTTTTTTAGCAGAGGTTCTTTTTGTGGTTTGCGACCAAACTGCCATTGTAAAAAACATTGTTGTTACAAATAAAAACAGTTTACTGTGTTTTAATTTTAACATACTCATTTCTAAAATTTTAAATTTAATAGATGTGTTTTATGGAAATTTTTATATGCTTCCAATTGATTAGGATTTGAAATTTTCATTTAGGAAGCAGGTAATAACTTTTATGTTGTTGTTTTGTTTTTAAATACGCTTGCGTTTAAATGGTTTATTTTTTGTATGCTGTATGGTGATTCTTTACCTTCCAATACAGTACTATAAATGCTGATATCTTTAATCTTTTTAGAATCGATTTTAAAGGGATTTTCCTGAAGATAAACAAAGTCTGCTTTTTTGCCAATGGAAATGGTACCGATCTCTTTTTCTCTTTGTAAATTTCTGGCCGCTTCAATGGTAACAGCTTTCATGGCGGTGCTAAAATAAATGGTGCCGGCTTTTAGTGAACCGGGTATATTGCCTGTGGAAGTTTCAACTGTTTTTGACGAATCTTTACAACTTACAAAAATAACTGCCACGGCCGCATTTATTAATAGTGTAATAATTCTTTTCATGATGCGATTATTCGCTTGATTTTGTATGAAATATTTTCTTAACTATCATGATAATGATGTATGGAAGAATAAAAATACCTAAATCAAGAGGGGCTTAAAAATAAAAGAAGATTATGTAGAATTAGTTCTACAATTTATTATTGTACTGTGAAAAAGTAATGGGTTAAATATTAATAGATGTGGCAGCAGTATTTTTGTTGCATTGTCCGGCGCATCCGGCGAGCAGTTAGATTACTGCTATGAAGAATAATTTTTTCACTTCTTTAATATCGTTGATTTAACGTACAGAAAATAGTTTGTCTAAAAAAAGTTTCTACTATTTTAATTTTTATCACACAGGTTCAGAAAGTTTCAAAAACTTTCTGGATCCGGTTTGGAAATTCTTCTGCCGTTTTCACTATTACTTTATAGTTTTCGGTTGCTGCAAAAGGCACCAGTCTTTTACATAAGGTTTTAATAATTCTTTTGCAGCAGCAGGCCCCCAGCTGCCGGCTTTGTACAAATGCAATTGTTTAGCCGGGTATTTTCTCCAGGTATTGATTATGGGCATTACCACTTTCCAGGCAGCTTCCACCTGGTCGGCACGCATAAACAATGTTGCATCGCCAATCAGTACATCTAATAACAATGCTTCGTATGCTTCGGGTATTGATTCATTGTAAGATTCTTTGTAAGTAAAATCCATTTCAACCGGTTTTAGTTTCATTTGCAGACCGGGTACTTTACTTTCAAATAACAAACTTATTTCCAGTTCGGGTTGTATGCTGATGATTAACCGGTTGGGCATAATATCATCTTTAAAAATTTTATTGGGTGAATCTTTAAATTGTATCACAATTACCGATGATTGTTTTGGCAGGCATTTACCTGTGCGCAAAAAAAACGGCACTCCTTTCCAGCGTTTATTGTCTATAAAAAACTTTGCTGCTACAAATGTTTCTGTGGTGGATGATGAAGCAACATGCTCTTCTTTACGATAAGCCGGTTGCGGCTCGTTATTTACTACACCTGCCGTATATTGGCCGCGGACAACATTTTTAAAAACCTGTGGAGTTGTATAATGCCGGATCGATTTAACCAGGGTGGCTTTTGCATCACGGATGGTTTCTGCTTCGTAGCGGGAAGGGCATTCCATGGCAGTAACACAAAGCAATTGCAACAGGTGATTTTGAATCATATCTCTTAAAGCACCGCTGGCATCATAATAGCCGCCGCGTTTACCAACACTTACTTCTTCTGCAACGCTTATCTGTACATGGTCTATGTATTGATTGTTCCACAATGGTTCAAAAACATAATTGGCAAAGCGGAAGGCCATAATATTTTGTACGGTCTCTTTACCAAGATAATGATCAATACGATAAATCTGTTTTTCAGCAAACCTCTTGCGCAAAAAACGGTTTAGTTTTTGGGCACTCAGCAAATCAACACCAAATGGTTTTTCTATTACTATACGGTCAAGCCTGTCCTGGTTGCAGAGTACATGTTTGTATAAGCCCTCAGAGATGGTTTCAATAAAACGCGGCGCCACGGCATAATAAAACATACGGTTGCCCCGCTGTTTATTTGCAGTATCGAATTGCCCAAGTTTTTCTTTAAGTGAAAGATAGGTTTCTGCTTTTAAAAAATCGCCGGAAATATAATGAAGGTTTCTGGCAAATGACTGCCAGACTGCATCATCAGCTTTGCCATTGCGGCTAAATTCATTTACACCAGCCAGCAAATCATTTTTAAATTCCGTTTCATCAAGGGATATAAAATCCACACAAAAAATGCTAAAGGTTTCCGGCAGGTGGTTGCCTAAAAAAAGATTAAAAATGGCGGGTATTAATTTGCGCCGGGTAAGGTCGCCTTTGGCGCCAAAAATAGTAATGGCGGCTGGGTATTTTTTTTTAGTACTCATTTTTATGCATACTGTTTTTAACAGTTATGAAAATAAAATTAAGATAAATAAAACTGCTATATGCAATGAATTAAAAAAAAATATTTAACTGAAAATTTAAAGCTGGTTAAAACAGCCTCCATAATCTCATATTCAATATAGAGATGACACCTTTCTGAAATTATGTATGAAAAATAAAATAAATTACACTTCAAATTAATTACTATATATAAAGAGGTGACAGTTTTTTTGGAAAGGTGTCACCTCTGTGGAATGCTCTGCGATTTTGAAAGACAGAACCGCTATACTCTTTTTTGAAGTAAAATATTGCACATGAAAAATAAAATTAACTACGCTGCCAATTTTTACGACAGTGGAATATTTCATGTTTATAACAGAACCAACAATAAAAAATTGTTATTTAAATCAACGACAACAGGTTATATTTTTTAATGCAGTTTCAAAAATATTTACACCCTTTTTTAGATACATTTTGCTGGAACCTATTGCCTAACCATTTTCACTTTTTAGTGCGGATAAAAACTACCGAAGAAATAAAGAAATATTTACAAGCATTGCTTTTTGAAACACTGAAACCAATTGAAAAAAAATACCTTGCAGATAAAACCACCACTGAATTATTGCTGGAACCGAAATGGAAGCGAGTATTTACTGCGTATGCAATGGCATTTAACAGGGAGCATAAAAGAAAGGGAAATCTGTTTCAGCGACCATTTAAAAGAGTAGAAGTAATACAAGAATCACATTTTACACAGGCCATTATTTATATACATGCCAATGCGCAACACCATAAATTATGCAGCAATTTTACTTAATATAAATGGTCTTTCTGGCATACGATGCTTTCTGATATGCCGACCAATATTAAAAGGAAAGAAGTACTGGAATGGTTTGGCTGCAGGCAACAATTTATTGATACGCACAAAGCTTTGACAGAGTATTATTATGATTGCCCTGTTGCCATTGAGCAAGAGGAATAGTATTTAGCAAACGAAGTAATTGCGCCAGAGGTCTTCATAGAGTTGACAGCTTAAAAAGTATCTAACATTAAAACTCAAATTGAAGTTGCAGAGCCTTCATAAGAGGTGACACCTTTTGCAGAGAAATCGAATCGGCAAAGGCTTTCAAAAAAGGTGTCACCTCTGCGAAGCCTTCACGAATATGAAAATAGAGAAGCGAAGGGTACCCAACATTTGAAAGGTTAGCTACCCCGCGGCAAATATTACCCAATTAGCTATATTTACACAATAACCCATCCTTCTGCATGATTAATAAAGACGCTGTTTATAAAACTATTGAAGAACTGGTAATAAGATTTGAAGAACAAATTCTTTCTTACAAAAAAAGCGACTACAACGAAGCACAAACCCGTAAAGATTTTATTGATCCATTCTTTAAGGCACTTGGTTGGGATATGGACAAAAATTATGTATCCCGATATTGCTTTGAGAACTCAGGCAATTTTTGACAATAGTGGATTCTATTCTGTTAATACAGTTTATATGATTGAAAGTGATGACAAAATGTTGTTGGCAATTTTAAATTCCAATCTCTTTCTTTTTTATTTTTCAAAAATTACTAATTCTATTAGAGGTGGTTATCTTAGATTTTTTAGTCAGTATTTAGAAACTGTACCAATTCCAAAAAATACAAACAAATCCCTCCACGATGAAATAGTACAATTGGTAGAAACCATGCTGCAACTGCAACAACAAAAACAGGCAGCTACACTGCCCGAACAACAGCAGCAATTAGAATAGCGCATAGCCTACACCGATACTAAAATAAATGAAAAGGTTTATACACTCTATGGCTTAACAGCCGGGGAGATACAACTGGTGGAGGGCATCGGCTGACCAGACTTCCGAAGTTTTTAAAACTTCGGAAGTCTTAAAGTTGCAGAGTCCTCAAAAGAGATGACAACTTTTGCAGAGAAATCGAATTAGCAAAAGCTTTCAAAAAAGGTGTCATCTCTGCGAAAGGCTTCACGAATATGAAAATAGAGATAGTTAATGGTTGCCGGCCTTTTAAAACCTGATAATCATCTCTACGCATTTTTAGGTCATCACCACAAAACACATACTGGAAATTAAAAACAAAAAATATTTAAATTAATTTAATTATGGAAGTTGACTACAGCACTTATAAAACCCAGCAATTTACATGTAACAAATGTGGCTGGCAGGCTATGGGAGCAGAATTTAGTCATAGTGATTTCAGTGAATATAGCTTTATTGGTAACCTGGATTGTCCTAAATGCTATGAACTGGTTACATTTTGGCAGGCACCTTTAATTGATAAAAAAGGAGATATTTGAAGTGTAATTGCTTTTTCGCCTTCACCATGATTCGTGATGCCACGAGCCTCGGCTCTGGGAAATGAACCGTGACGAGCTGTCACAGTTTGAAAATGGAAGGGGTAGATGGTAAAATGCGAATGGTCAATATCGCCGATACCGAACAACAAATAAAAGATTGAAACCAGGAATATAAAACTTCCGGAGTTTTGAAAACTTCGGAAGTTTTTGCAGAGATTTTAAAAAATTTGCTGGAACAAGTACCACGCCTTAGAACAGTTTATTTTGTATTGAACACCCAGCATAGCCGGAGCATTACACACATCAAACCTCGCCTAATCCTACTGGCTAATGAGGTCACTGATTGATGTTGCCTGCCTCCGTGAGTTTCTGCAGTACCTGGTCGAGACCGAAACTGCCGACTTTCTGGCTTGGCGGAAATTCTTTGAACGTTGAAATGTATTTTGAGATGTATTCCTGTGCAGGTACCATCATGAACATACGGTCAATCAGCCAATGGTGGTAATCCATAGAAACGTGGTCAGCCTCCTCAAACGGATCCATTCGCAGGTTAAAAATCTTTGGCGCACGAAGCGTCACAAACGGTTCTGACCATACATCGAAGCCATGGGCACGCTGCTCCTGGAACACGAACTTCCAGTTATCGAAACGAAACGACACCAGTGAACCGTCATCGTTCCAATAGAAGAACTCGTGGCGGGGATCTGGGCCTTTACCGGATAGTACATCAGTAATGTTATAGCCGTCAAGATGAACCTTAAAGGTCTTGTCACCAACTTTCATCCCTTTTAGTAACTGTTCCGTTACATCAGGCACACCTGCAGCGGCCATCAGTGTGGGCAACATATCTTCGTGAGAGAAGATGTCGTTGCTGATGGTGCCGGGTTTTATAACACCGGGCCAGCGGA
>JAYVZR010000188.1:0-5461 GCA_043783135.1 Ferruginibacter sp.
AGGTATAGTCTCTCCAAATGGGTAAGCGAATTAAAAACAGGCTGATGCGTATGCCCGGTAATTAAAAGAACATTTTTTTGAGCAATACTCCACTCATACATCATTTGGTTATGGAGGGTTTTCTTTTCGTTGTTGGTAGAAGGGCTATTGATATTAATATCTAAAAAAGCCTGCAAGGGCCCCCAAACATTACTTACGAACCATTTGCTAAACCAGTTACCATCACTTTGCGCATCGCCCTGGTGGCCATGTGTGCAAAAAATATCAATACTTTTTTCCTTTAACCGCACCCTTAACACAATACCTTCAAATATTTTTACAGCTCTGTTGTATATTTTTTTTATCTGTATTTGTGCAAACGGATCGTTCTTCCAATACAAATCGTGATTGCCAATTATTTTGCAATACGTGTTGGAGTCAACAAATAATTTTTCTTTTTCAAATACTTCTGCATTGTGTTTAACAACGCTGAAAATATTATTTTCCCATAATTCTTCACAATCGCCAAGGTTTACATAATAGAAATTATTTTTATGATAATAGTCTAACGCAACCATGTAATTATCAGCACCCAGCGCAAAATCATCCGCTCCATTCCTGGCGCCTTTGTGCTGGTCGGAAAATATGATAATGGATTTTTCATGTGGGTCAAAATTAAACATGCTGCTACTTTTTTTTCCTGGCCTGTCTACCGACTCATTATATAATTTCGATAAAGAGCTCATCACATTTTCCCTTTTTGGCGATGACGATACTTTATTTGCCAGCCAGGTAACGGGCCCGGTGAGTAAACGCTTTATGATATGATGAAAAAGCGCAACAATTTTACGCATGTAAATATTATTTAAATCATTATTTAGTAAACAAATTAGCTATACCACTGCTTATTCGGAAAAAGGGCTGGCCAATATTTATTTTTTAAAAAATTTGCCTATCAGTGGAAGTTGTGGCAGTTCTTTTTTCTCAATGTTTCCAATAAACCATAAATAAAGACCCATTAATACAGTAGCAATAGTAAAGCTAACTATTATACCGGGCCATATTGCCGTAATACCCTTATGTGCAAAAAAAAGTAAAACCACAATGACCATATAAGCAGTTAATTTTTTCCAGGCATAGGGTATGCGGTATTCTTTTTGTCCCCATACAAAAGAAGCTACCATCATACTTCCATAGCAAAAAAAAGTTGCCCATGCACAGGCCATATATCCATAAGCAGGTATAAATAAAAAATTGACGGCAGTGGTAATAGCTACACCGCCAAAAGTGATCCAGGCACCGGCAGATGTTTTGTTGCTTAATTTAAACCACACACTTAAATTATAGTAAATGCCAATAAACATATTGGCCAATAAAAGGATGGGTACAACTGATAATCCTGCCCAATATTTGGGTCCGATAAAGTGTTTTAAAACGGGCATGTATAAACTAATCGCTAAAAACATCAGGCAAATAACAATGACAAAAAATTTCATTACCCTTGCAAAAACACGTTGAGGATTTTGCCCTTCGGCCTGTTTAAAAAAGAAGGGCTCGGCACCCATGCGAAATGCCTGTATAAATAAAGTAATAAACAAGGATAGTTTATAACAGGCACTATAAATACCTACCTGCGATTCTTTTGCCAGTGTATCTCCAGGCAGCCACCATTTCAACATTAACCTGTCGAAAGTTTCATTAATTATACCACCCATGCCAACAATAATAAGCGGCAGTGAATACACCATCATTTGTTTCCATAGCGCAACATCAAACTTAAAGCGTACCTGGGCAATTTCTGATGATAAAAACAGTAGTGTTACAATAGACTGAATAAGGTTTGCCAATACAACATATACGATGGGGTTTGTTTTTGCATCATAAAAAATACTTACCCAACTATTAGCATTGTTTTGTAGAGCATGAGAACAATAACTAATGAAGAACCAGGTAAAAAATATATAAAAAAGTATGCCGGCGATGGTTACAAAAGCAAATTTTATAGGCCTCCCCTGCTGTCTTAGCCTGGCAAATGGTATCTTGGTTAAAGCATCAAATGCAACTATCAAAATGGCATATTGAATAATTTGGGGGAAATTGCTTAGGCCTGTGAAACTGGCAATTGCACTTTGATTAAGCCACAACAACAGAGTAAAAAGAATAGTAGAAAAAAGCAGCGATAAAAAAGCGGTGTTGTAAATAGTATTTTTATTTTTTTCTTTAGATGAAAAACGAAAATAAGCCGTTTCAAAACCATAGGTAAATAAGGTGTTGAGGATGGGAATGGCTGAATAAATTAGCGCCATTTTACCAAAATCAGATGTCTTGATATTATTAGAATAGGTAAGATATGGTGTAAGCAGCACATTGATAAGCCTTGCTGCAATAGAACTTAGGCCATACAATAATGTTTGACCTGCTAATTTTTTAATACCGCTCAATTAAAAATTGTTTAGGAACAAATTTACTTGTATATATTTTAATTATCACGCTATTAAGTATTTTATCAATTTTAGGGCTGCCGTTTTATTGTTAATAATTGGTTGTTTTAGAATTCGATCTATGATTTTTTTAAAAAATTAAAATTATATGAAAAATAGAGAACTAAATTTCGGAAAATACTATGTAGGAAAATTGACAGAACTACTTAAAAATATTTACATGTTAAGCTAAAGTAGAATCTACAAACCCTTGACGATAAAACATATGCAATAAACAATAATGCAACTCGTTTATTTATTGCAAGGTAAAACTTGCCTTTGTTATTTTTATTCCATTAACACCTTCTTAAGAACCATATGAAAATTTGGACATATTCTTTGTGGCTAAGTATAACTTCATGTATTTTACTGGCAATTATTTTTTTGTTGTCAAATACCTATGGCGTATTTATATGGAATAAATTAAGGGTTGACCCAGGTGTACTTTTTCCTGTTATTTTGCTAAGCTGGACAACAGCTTTATTTGCATTTGGCCTTAATAATATCTTTATAGACAAATCGCTTCTTAATAAAGAAGTGAAGATGACAGACCTTCGAAAACACCTGCCTTCTTTATTAGTGATACCCGCTTTTATTTCTTTTGGATGGTTTATTTATCGGTGGTACAAAGGAGATCCCAACCATTAATGTACATCTGGTGACCGATAAATATAATTAGGTTCCTGAAACCTTGGATCCCTGATCATTTGCTCATCTTTCAATGCTGTTAAAAAATTGGTCAAGTCAAGTTTTTCCTGGTTGGATATAGTAAGTCTTTTTTTTAGCAGTTCATCCAGTGTTTTTTGTGTTGTATCAATACCTTTTCGGTAATAATTTATCACATTACCAATACTAAAGAAACGCCCATCATGCATATAGGGAAATGTAATGCTGCAGTTTCTCAGGCTGGGTACTTTAAATTTAAGCGAATCACCAGGCTTGCCTGTAATTCCCATCCTGCCCTTATCTTTTAATTGTTCATTTATCGGAAGCCCGTTATTGCGAAATGTATTATCAGTAAATAAGGGTTCTTTATGACAGCCACTACAATTGGCAAGAAAAACTTTATACCCGGCTGCTTCACTTACTGTAAAACTATCTTCACCACGTTTTACCTTATCATATTTACTATTGTAAGATTGTATGCTGCCTGTAAATTGTGCCAGCGCCTTTAGTAAATGCTGGCTATTGATAATACCGTCGCTAAAGGCAGCTTCAAAAAGGCGTTGATATGCAGTATCTTCTTTTAATTTTTTTAATAAACCCGGCAGCGTTTCAGCCATCTCGTTAGAGTCTGTGATTGGGGATAATGGTTGTACTTCAAGATGATTAATACCACCATCCCAATGCATTTCTTTCATCCATGCCAGATTAAATAATGCAGGAGCATTTCTTTTTGTAAAACTATTGTTGAACCCATGGCTAAAATCATGGGCATAGGTTGCAAAGGCTGCAAACTGCTGGTGACAACCGGCGCAGGGGAAATTCCCATCTTTACTTAACCGTCCATCATAAAATAATTTTCGCCCTAACACGAACCCTTCTTCTGTAAGGGGGTTTGCCAAAAAAATATCATTGGATGGTTTTGGCCAGCCTTTGGGTATTACTAATTTTAAATAGGTAAGTTTATGCGGGGGCTGGTTATAGATAAAAGCAGGAGCTGTTATTACAAACACTAACAATGATATGATAATTTTTATCTTCAAAATTTACAGGCACTGATTATTAATGAATGATTTTTATTATTTCAAAAGCTTTGGAATAATTATCGGCAATGCCTGCCGCCAATACACCCGGCGTTGTGCAAACAGGAGTTTTTATAATTCTTAAATCGTGTTGCGCATTCCATATTTTATCAAGGTCTGCTTTTATTATTATTTCAGTAATCTTTTCTTTATTTATAAAAAATGTATCACCCAAATTTAAATGAACCTTTCTTAAAACATTATTGGCACCTGAAAAACCACCGATATGGTATTCAATTTTATTATTAACAACAGAAGATGAAGGCGAATTTCCTTCTATTTTAAACATAATATACCCGGTGTTCCATGTCCAGAACATGCCTTTTAAAGGATCCAATGCACCTGTTTGTGCGCCGCTAACATTTTTCAGGCTATCTACACCAATTAAAAAAGAAAGCGAACTATACTGATTGGGGGATATAAAAAAAGAAAAACTTTTGGAAGCAGTATCTTCTTCATTTATTAAATGATAACTATTTAGCTCCGGTATGTTTTTTTTACCAGTCGTTTGCAGGGATATATTACTGATATAATAACTCAATCTGCTGATGGTAAAAGTTTCGTTAAAGCGATTACCATATTTGGCAGAATCTAAAACTAACCGCAACTTATTTATTGTATTAATAAAAGTAATTTTAATATCAGGTTGGGGTTGCTTATTCACTTGTGCCCCGGCAATACCACAACTTGTTAAAAAAAATAACCAACAAAAAACGGAAGACATTTTCATAGTTTACAATTTAACTTTCATCCTGCTTTGCTTCATCTCCCCGGTTTTTTTCTTGGTATCGATTCTTTTCTGTTTTGCAGCTTTACCAGGTTTTGTAGGTTTTCTTTTTTTAGGAACAATTAAAGCTTTGGTTACAAGTGCATTTATTTTTTTTATTACCAGTAATTTGTTCCCCAACTGGCTTCTTTCAGTCTGGCTTTTTACCAGTAAATTACCATCGGCATTTATTTTATTACTAAGTTTGGTGGTTACGAGCATTTTTTCTGCATCATTAATAAGGCAGAATTGGCAATGTTCCAGTAACCTTCTACCATGGTTTCTACTTTATTTACGTTTTGTCCGCCTTTGCCACCACTTCGGGCAGTTTTAAATTTTATTTCTGCCACAATATCCATTGTCAAATTTACCTAATTTCCTTACATGATTGATACAGGGCAAACGCATTAAAACTTAGTGAGCATTAGTTAGGATAGCGGTTAGGTATTCATTGTTCCAGCCAGCTTTCTTTCTTTTTGATTTGACACTTA
>JAYVZR010000189.1:0-5451 GCA_043783135.1 Ferruginibacter sp.
TTAACGATTTTGCAAATAGCTGGCAGATTTTTAATGCACTTTTTATACATTACTCTTGTGTGACGAGCATTACAGACTTTTTGAGGGACGACTATTTAACTACATAAGGTTTTTTTTGCAATAAATATTTTTCATACAAATAAGCTATTCCATTCACATTTGTATTTAATTAACCCCATAATTTTTAAATTATTTTATTGTTTTTACTTTTTTAGTAGAAATAATTGAATTAGTACTTTTTTAAAAAAATTAATTTTTTTTAAAAAACTAATAATTTTTTAACAAATATTTTGTCAGTAACGCAGCAAATCGTTCCTTTAACCTGTCATCTTTAATTAAATGTTAAATATTACAATCGGCATTTTATTGAAAATTTCACCTTACTGATTTAAAATTCAAAACAAAAAATTAATTACACATGAGAAGATTATTAACAATGATGACAGTAGCAATGCTGTCATTTGGAGTAGTTACCGCTCAAACCCGTACTATTTCGGGTAAAGTAACTGACTCCAAGGGAGTGCCAGTACCTGGTGCTACTGTAAAAGTAAAGAACGGAGCTACTGTAGCTGCGGATAATAATGGAGATTTTCAAATTAAAGCCCAAACAGGCGATGTGCTGACAATTTCTTCTATTGATTTTGGGGCTTCTACTGTTAAAGTAGGCACAGGATCCACAATAGCAGTTTCAATGATTTCCAAGGAAAACAGATTGTCGGAGGTTGTTGTAACAACTTTTGGTGTTCAAAGGCAATCAAAAGATCTTGGTTACTCTGCTACTTCGGTTGCTGCTAAAGATTTGATAGTTGCAAAGCCAATCAGTGTTGCTAATGGCTTAACCGGCAAAGTTGCCGGTTTACAAATTAATACCACTAATAATGGATTATTTGCTCCTACACGTATTACATTGCGTGGTAACAGGTCGTTAAGCGGAAACAACCAACCCTTATTGGTTGTGGATGGTGCCATTTTTTATAACGACATCAATACCATTAACCCGGATGATATCCAGAGTGTAAACGTACTTAAAGGATCAAGTGCTTCTGCCGTGTATGGTTCAGATGCATCAAATGGTGTATTGGTTATTACTACTAAAAGAGGTACAAGGGGAAAAAGCAGCGTAACTGTTTCTTCAACAGTACAGGCTGAAAGATTATCTTATATGATGAATCTGCAAACCCAATTTGGCAGTAATGGTGGCGAAAGGTTTGTAAATGACTTTAATAGTTTGTATAGTTATATACCTTACGAAAACCAAAATTTCGGGCCCCGGTTTAATGGAAAGGAAGTTGCTATCGGCAGGCCGGTAGAAGACAATACTGTTTTAAGGGTTCCTTACGCTGCTATTAAAAATCAAAAAGAAAATTTTTTCCAAACAGGAATGACCTATCAAAATAGCGTAACATTTCAAAGTGGGGATGAAAATGGCAGGTTTTATTTAAGTGCACAGGATCTTAAAACCACCTCGATTATGCCTGGTGATGAGGGGCACCGCGATGTATTCCGTATTGGAGGGGCCAGAAACTACGGTATTTTCTCAGCAGATTACAGTGTGTCTTATGCCTATAAAAAATTGAGTACAACCAATACCGGTGAAGTTTATCAAAATGTAATGAATACACCCGCACATGTACCGCTAACCAGCTTAAGCGACTGGCAAAATAATAAGTTTGCTGATTTAAATGGTTTTTACAATGATTTTTTTGATAATCCTTACTGGAGTATTGCCAATAGAAGAAATAATACAATTGATAATAATTTAACCGGTAACCTGCAGTTAAGTTTACAGGCTACAAAATGGCTATCATTTAGTTACCGTGCGGCATTAACCAATTTATCCAGCAAATATACCTATACACAGCAGCCAAGAAATTACTCAGTATATGCCAGAACAGATACCAGGATTCCGTATTCAAATCCCGATGGAACACTTACTGATACAGTGAATGAATCACCAAAATCAAATGCTTTTCAAGCTGGTGCAGCAGGTGTTCCTGCATCATACACAAACAATAATTATTCAAATATGTTAATTACTTCAGATTTCCTTGCAAGTATTAACAAACAAATTTCAAATGATTTTAGTTTGAAAGCTACTTTAGGAGCAGCTTATATTGATAATCAAATTACTGGAATTTATGTAAATGCACCGGCATTAATCCTGCCGGTATTTAATATCAACAATATCTCTGGTACCACCGATTTAGGCGGAACAAATAACAACTATTTCAGGGAAGCCAATAAGCTGGGTTATTTTGGTGAAGCAGCCCTGACATATAAGAGTTGGGCCACAGTGCATGGTTCCTACAGAACAGATATTGATTCAAGGTTATCGGAAGCAAATAAGAATATACCCTACTGGGATGTGGATGCTGCTTTTGTTATAAGCGAATTAATACCTTCCATTGCATCAGGTAGAAGTAAAGTGCTTAATTTTTTAAAGATAAGAGGTGCACATTCAATTACGGGTAATATCTCAGCCTTAGGTGGCGGGTCGCCTTATATTGCCGATGGTGCTTATGTAATTAACAAAACCTTTACCGTAGGGTCTGGATTTCCTTTTGGAAGCCTTGGCGGATACAACCAAAGTACATTGGTACCAAATCCAAATTTAAAACCAGAAACAGTTACAGAAAACGAAGTTGGTTTGGAAATGGGGTTGTTTAATAACAGGATATCTCTGGGTATATCAGCCTACCAGTCAGATTTAACTGATGGTATTGTAAAGGCTAATACAGCCACTTCTGCAGGCGCAGTTTCTGCATTGTTAAATGCTTCAAATGTTCAAAACAAGGGGTACGAAATTGAATTAAAATCTACTGTTGTAAAAAACAGGGATATTACCTGGAACTTAAACGCCAACTATACGTATAATCAAAATGAAGTAAAGAGTATAAGTGGCGGAGTACAACAAATTGCATTGGGTGATGCTAACCCAAACGGTAATCCTAATGTAAATTCTTTTGCTATTGTGGGTAAACCTTTTCCTGCAATTCAATCAAGGGATTGGGTAAGAGATGCAGAGGGAAGGGTAATTGTAGATGCTGTTACCGGTAACCCAACCAGAAATTCATCCATAAGTTATTTTGGCCAGGCGGTACCTAAATACATTTTGGGTATCAATACTAACCTTACCTGGAAGTTTATTACGTTTAATGCTACCATTGATTACCGTGGAGGTGCAAAAATATTTAATGCAATCGGTCAGTATACTGATTTTACCGGCATAAGTGCAGGAAGCGCATTAACCAACCGCCAGCCATTTGTTTTCCCTAATTCTGTAACATTAGATGCTGGTAAAAATTCTGTACCCAATACAAGTACAATTACAGATGATGGTAATTTTAACTTTTGGCCAGGTTTGTATAGTAATACAGGCGGTAACTATATAACCAGTGCCGATGCATGGAAATTAAGAGAAGTAGCTATAGCTTTTGCATTACCTGCAAGGTTATTAACTGCGTCTAAAGTAATAAAAGCAGCTTCTTTTATTATTGCAGGCAGAAACCTCGTAATGCTTCGTCCTAAAACTAATTTATGGACAGACCCTGAATTTAGTGAAGATACCTCAAACGCCCTTGGAAGAACTGGTACAAGCCAGGCACCTCCAACAAGAATTTTCAGTGCTACACTATCATTAACATTCTAATTAAATTATATTATCTAAATTATAGTATTATGTTTAAAAAAATAAAATCAGTTCTTTCCATAGCAACAGCCCTGTTGGTTATTGGAACGGTTGGTTGTAAAAAAATTACAACAGAAACCAATATAAACCCAAATGTACCCTCATCTGTAGATCCTAAATTTTTATTATCATCAGGTTTAAAAACATCTGCTCTGCTGATATCAGGCAACCCTGGTGGTGGCAGCCAAAGCGGAAATGACCCTTTGAATATTTACATGGGTTATTGGACAGTAAGTGGTGGTTACATACCCAGCTCATCACTTTTAACCTATAATATTACAACCAATTTCGGGTCATCTATTTGGGATAATACGTATATTAACCTGGCTAATTACCAGGCCATCATTAACGGGTACGGTGCAGATGCCAATACAAAGGGCGCTATTTATACAGGTATTGCAAGAATAATGAAAGCCGTACATTTTCAAAGACTGGTAGATACTTACAATAGTATTCCGTACACAGATGCTTTAAAAGCTGGTGTTAATAATACGCCTGCTTATGATGATCCTAAGGTTGTTTACCAGAGTTTAGTGAAGGAATTGGATACAGCTGTGGTGCTTTTGAAAAATGCACCTGCATCTGCAGAAAATCCGTTGAACTTCGATATTATGTACGGGGGTAATACATCAAAATGGATTGTTTTTGCCAATACAACAAAACTGAAGCTTTTAATAAACCTTACACAAACTTCAGATGGCCCTGCTTATATTCAATCTCATTTATCTGGCTTAACCGCTGCAGATTTTATTGGTGCAAATGCCGACGCTAAAATTAACCCCGGTTATACTAACAATGCAGATAATCAGCAATACCCTTTATGGTCTGATATCGGGTTTACACCAACCTATGGATTGCAAGGTAATGGGGATTATTTCAGGGCAAATAGTTACGGTGTAAATTTTTATAAAAACCTGTCAGACCCAAGGATAAACCTGTTTTATACACCACTTAAAGATACCACCCTTGTTGTAGGGCGTGCTTTTGGAAGTACAGACGGCTTGGAAACCAATGCAAAAATATCTGCAATTGGGGGTAATAAATTAGGAGTAGCCCAGGATTCTGGTACGCTTAAAAGCCCTACACAGGGTTCTGTAATATTATCTTCGAGCGAAAGTTTATTTTTGCAGGCTGAAGCCATACAACGTGGTTTTTTAACTGGTGATGCGGCTGGAGTATATCAGTCGGCGGTGGCTGAATCTTTCAGGGTGTTGGGCTTATCAGATTATGCTGCTAAAGCCGCTGCCTATACGGCACAATCAAGCGATCTTGTTAACTTTACTAGTTCAGCAGATCCGATTAAGACAATCATTACACAAAAATGGGCCGCTTTAAATACCTATGATCCTTTGGAATCATGGAACGATTGGAGAAGATTACATATTCCTGCAGATTTACCTGTATCTATTTATCCTGGTACTACTGCAACACATATACCTTACAGGTTATTATATCCAACCTCTGAGTATAGTTATAATGGAACCAATGTAAATACTGTGGGAACTATTACCACAGCCTCCAAAATATTCTGGATGCCTTAAAATAAAAAACTAAAAAAAGAATTATGAAAAAAATACTAAGTGCAATAATTATGTTATCCTTCTTTTTGGCGGGTTGTCTTAAAGATACTACAATAAACAGCGACGGTGGTTTGCCAAGCACGCCTACTGCAATTCAGTTTACGTATAGTGGTTTAGAATATTTAGGCCAGGCTTCAATACTTACAGCGGGGGTAACAGATCCAATTACAAATAACATGATAG
>JAYVZR010000190.1:0-5446 GCA_043783135.1 Ferruginibacter sp.
TTTTTAAATGCCCTTAAACCTTATGTCCATGGCGGGTAACCGCAATAAAAAGGAGAGCATTATTACTTTCTAATTTTTATAAAAATCCAATTTCATATATCCAATACCCGCCAATACAGCTTCAACATCCCAAAACAATATTTTCTATTTTTAAAATATGTTTTTACATTCGGTGAATGAAGTATGCTTCCAAACCCCTTCAATCTTTTATCCAGGACTTTAAGCTTACCAATCCTTCCGGCGCTGATTGTTTTGAAGCTACGATTGATTTTATCATTGGCGGTATTAATATCAAGCTACAAAGCGAAGTACATATTGTAACCAGTTATCCCAAAAAACACGGCATCGTATATTTATTGAGCAGGGATATCAGCATTGAAGAATTACCTACTATGTTCGACGCAGATAAAGAGTCTTTTGAATATATCGCCGATAAAAATTTAAGGATAGAAGGAGTACACCATAAAGCGGGTAATTACGTGCTCTTTATCAGCCCGGAGAGTATTATAGTTACACCATGATATTACTCCAATACTCAAAACTGTTTTTATTTTGCCGATAAAAATACCATGCCATTTGCCATTAATTAATTTCCATTAACACACTGAACAAATATTTACACATGAATCTGATTGCCCTTACTTTTGTAAAAAATAAATTCACATGCAATTTGTATTGATATTACATAATCTTGTTCGTTGGGCCGTTTTGTTTTTCGGCTTATGGACTTTATTGAACGGTATAACCGGGTATTTTGGTAAAAGAAATTATACTGCCAATGATAACCGCAGTAATTTGTTTTTTATGATCAGTTGTGATATCCAGTTATTGCTGGGACTAATACTTTATTTTGTCAACGGGTGGGCTGCCAAATTAAAAGATTTGGGAAGCCATATGAAAGATAGCTACATACGTTTTTTTACAATGGAACATTTAGTGATGATGTTATTAGCATCGGCATTAGTACATATTGGCAGGGCGTCTGTAAAAAAGGCTGCTACCGATGCCGGCAAACATAAAAAAATGCTTATGTTTTTCGGTATTGCCATTGTGCTGATACTTGCTTCTATTCCCTGGCCATTTAGGGAAGCGATTGCCAGGCCATGGTTTAGAGTAAACTGATTTTAATGGATAATTGATAATTTTTTAATGGATAATGGTTGACGGGTATAAATATAAAACAGGTAATCATAAATTAAAGAAATATGAACTAAAAAATATTCATTGCAAAGCTTTTACAAATTTCTAAAGGTTAATGATTCAGCAGATAATTACAAATTGAACAAATTATCAATTATCCATTAAAAAATTATCAATTAAAACTCCTATGGCGAAAGCTTCAACAAAAAAACTCCCAACAATTTTAATTACCAACGATGACGGCATTACTGCACCGGGTATACGCAATTTGGTAGAGGCTGTAAAAGGCCTTGGTAAAATAGTTGTTGTTGCCCCCGATAAACCACAAAGCGGTATGGGGCACGCCATTACCATTGGCCACCCATTGCGCATGAACAAGGTGGAAGTTTTTGAAGGTGTAGAAGCATGGCAAACAAGCGGCACACCGGTTGATTGTGTAAAGCTGGCCGTAGATAAAGTGCTGCACCGCAAACCGGATATTTGCCTTAGCGGTATCAACCATGGCGCCAACCACTCTATCAATGTAATTTACAGCGGCACCATGAGTGCGGCCATGGAAGCATCTATTGAAAGCATACCCAGTATCGGCTTTTCCTTAATGAGTTATAATTACGAAGCTGATTTTGCACCTGCAAGGCATTATGTAAGGGAGATTGTAAGTACCGTTTTAAAAAGAAAAATGGATAAACATCTTTTGCTGAATGTAAATATTCCTTCTGTTCCTTTAGAGCTGATAAAGGGTGTTAAAATTTGCAGACAGGCATATGCCAAATACGAGGAAGATTTTAAACAACGTAAAGATCCACATGGCAAAAGTTATTACTGGCTTACCGGGGCATTTGTAAATTTCGACAAAGGCCGTGACACCGATGTTTGGGCATTGGAAAATAATTATGTAAGCGTAGTGCCGGTCCAATTTGATTTAACCAATTATACCTTAAAAGCACAATTAGAAAAAACTTTTAAAATAAAATGATATTTAAAAAAGATAATATAAAGCTGGGTATTGTAATGGGCTTTATTGCCCCGCTGATTGGCGTACTGCTTTTTAAATTGTATAAATTCAGTGTTTTTTCTTTTAAGGAAGTATTGCAATTTATGGTGGTTGAGCCAGGCCACAAAACACTCTCTGTAGCGCTAAGCCTTTCACTTTTATTAAATGCTTTACTTTTTACCTTGTATGTAAACAGCGGTAGGGATAAAACAGCCAAAGGCATATTTATTACCACCCTGGTATATGGTGTAAGTGTATTGCTATTAAAAACCTTTGGATAAAATAATGCTATGGAAAATAATCCCTGGTTTAAAGATTGGTTTAACTCGCCTTATTATCACCAGCTTTATTTTAACAGGGATGAGCAGGAAGCTGCAGCATTTATTGATGCATTAATTGATTACTTAAAACCGGCAACCAGGGCGTGTATGCTTGATGTGGCTTGCGGCAAAGGGAGGCATGCTTTTCACTTGGCTCAAAAAGGATTTGATGTAACCGGTATCGACCTCAGCGAAGACAGTATTAAAGAAGCGCTTTTACAGGAATCGGAAAACCTGCATTTTTATACGCATGATATGCGGCTCCCTTTTTGGATAAATTATTATGACTACGCCTTCAATTTTTTTACCAGCTTTGGATATTTTGCCACAAGGCGGGAGCATGATAATTCTATACGTACCATTGCACAATCCATAAAACCTGGCGGCTGTTTTGTAATGGATTATTTAAATGTGCATTATGCCGAAGACCATCTTATACACCAATTTGATAAAGAAATAGATAGTGTAAATTATTTTATAACCAAATGGTTTGATGAAACACATTTTTATAAAAAAATTACTGTAGAAGATGAAGCCCTGCACGAGCCTTTGATTTACAGAGAAAAGGTGGCCAAATTTTCTTTGGGAGATTTTACCGAAATGTTTGCCTACCAGGGTTTACAGATACAGGAAGTTTTTGGCAATTATGCTTTTGGTAAATACGATGTAAAAAAATCACCGAGGTTAATTATGATTGCAAGGAAAAAATAATTGTATAGCAATTCAATATTGTTCATTTAAAATTTTCGCAATCGTAAAACATCCGCTGCTATAAGGTTCTAAGTCCACCTCATTCATCATATTGCCCTCCATTATATAGGATGGACTGTCAATTTAATATTAATCCATTTTCGTGCAATTCAGTGTGAACTTATATTTTATCGGTTTTGCTGAATAAAAACTAAATGTAAAAGTGGAAGAACAAATTTTAGATTAAAGTTATAAAGTACCGCTCTTTCTCCTTCGGAGGAAGAGAAGGAGTATGAGATCACACCAAATGCTGCAATTTGAATTACACTCTATTCCATTGACATATATTCCAACCTTAAAAAAATAAATATTTAAACCTAATGTTGCCCAAAGGTTAAATAAATCAAAAAATACAATCCATTTATGTAATGCGCCAGTAATTACATCTTTATTCGGGGTAGGTTTTTTTCTTTCCATAAAATACTACATCAACAAATTGTATCTTGTAATTAAACGCTCAATTATGTTTTTAAAAAAATTACTGCTGTTAGTTTTGGCAACAATTACCCTGTCCAATAAAATGCAGGCACAAACAAACAACGATTATTTAAAAAATTGGAAAAAAATTGAAGCTCTTGAAAAAAAAGGGCTTACAAAATCTGCCCTTGAAGAAGTGATGGTGATTTACAACCTGGCTTTAAAAGATAATAACGATGCACAACAGATAAAAGCGGCCATGTACCAAATAAAATACCGCAATATGGTACAGGAAGACAGCAGGGAAAATAATATATTTTTTGTAGATACGCTGATTGCAAAAGCCAAGGCTCCTGCAAAAAATGTTTTACAAAGTATGCAGGCCGAAATGTTTTGGCAATACCTTCAAAACAACCGTTACAAATTATACGACCGCACCAGGCTTACAGAAGAAAAAAGTAAAGACATCAGCACATGGAGTGCAGATAAGCTAAACAATACCATCAGTAGTTTATACAAAGCTTCACTTATCAATGAACGGCTTTTACAATCAACCAAACTGGATGGTTTTGACCCCATTATTATTAAAGGAGAAAAAACCAGGCAGTTGCGCCCCACCCTTTTTGATTTTTTAGCTTTCAGGGCCTTGGGTTATTTTATGAATGATGAAACAACGCTTACAAAACCTGCTTACCAGTTTACCATCAACAACCCTAAAGCATTTGCTCCGGCAGCAGAATTTATTGCTGCTTCCTTTACTACAAAAGATACTGCTTCGTTACAATACAAAGCAATACTGTTATTACAAAACATTCTGCAATTTCATTTAAAAGACAATAACCCGGATGCCTTGCTGGATGCAGACCTTATCAGGTTAAACTATGTAAACCAGCATGCCGTTAACGACAATAAAAACAAATTATACGGAGCCGCTTTAAAAAATATTGAAGAAAAATACAGTAGCAACCCGGCATCTGCACAGGCCATGTATTTGAGGGCTCAGATATATAATGAACGGGGGCAACAGTTTAATCCGCTCACCAATACAGCCAACCAATACGAAATAAAAAGAGCAAAAGAATTATGTGAGTCGGCTTACAAAAAATTTCCAAAAAGCGAAGGAGGCATCAATGCACAAAACATGCTGCTGCAAATAGCACAACCCGCTTTGCAGCTTGAAACAGAAAAAGTAAATATACCCGGCCAGCCATTCAGAACATTGGTAAGTTATAAAAATGCAACCACAGTTTATTTCCGCATTATTAAAACATCCGGGGAAGAAATAAAAAAAATGGACAGAAGGGAATATGATAAATTATGGAAAAACATTGTTTCCCTGCAACCGGTTAAAAGCTGGAATATTAACTTACCTTATCCGCAGGATTATCAAACCCATTCTGCAGAAATAAAAGTTGATGCACTGGGCAATGGTGTATATTTTATTTTAGCAAGCCTTGATGCAAATTTTTCCTTACAAAAAAATATCATTGCCAAACAATTAACCTATGTAAGCAATATCAGTTGTATAAAAAATAATGCCGGTGAATATTATGTACTCAACAGGGATAATGGCCAGCCTTATAACAATGCGCAGGTTCAGGTTTGGCAAACAAAATATAATTACACAAAAAGCGAAAATGAAGATACAAAAGCAGAGAATTATACAACAGATAAAAATGGTTTATTTAAATTTATAAAATCAAAAGAATATAGAAATATATTATTGCAAATAAAAGCGGGGGCAGATGAACTCTTTTTAGATGAAAATAATTATAGCACTTATTACAACAGCTATCGACTACCTGAAATAATAAAACCTGTCACA
>JAYVZR010000191.1:0-14124 GCA_043783135.1 Ferruginibacter sp.
TATATACAAAGCCTTACCAGGAAATTGATGGTTGCAACATTACCAAAGATGAACTATGTTTCATTTGCGTCGCCACTTATAATGCAACGTGTAAAAGCGGATATGAAATTTGACAAGGGGAATTGGTTTGTTGTATTAAATTATTTTCCGATTAGCGATTTTAAGGTACCAATCAGCCTGATTAAAGAGCCGGCGAAAATGGTTTGGTTTTCTCAAAATATTAATGCCGGCCGTGGGCTGGAATTGATACTACCCTTTGTAAAAAAAGCAAATGGTAAAGTAGAGCTTCACCTGGTCGGAAATCTTGATACAGGGTTTTATGAAAAATGTTTAAAGGGTATTTCAAATATAATTATCCATCCGCCCATGCCACAAAATGAATTGCATCATAGCCTTGATAATTATGATATTGGCTTAGCGTTAGAACCTGCAAAAGATGTAAATAATCAATTGGCTATATCAAATAAAATAATGGCTTATCTGCAGGCAGGGTTGTTTATTATGGCAACAAATACCCCCGCACAGGAAACATTATTAAAAGACTTGCCAGGTCATGGAGTATGTATCGATTACAGAAACGATAATGCGGAATTGGTATTTGAAAAAACATTAACCGAATTAAATGTTATTAGGGGTCAAAGAACAATGCGCTATAAAAGTTTTGAAAATAGAAATTGGGAAACTGTATCGATGGATTTATTAACCGAATGGAATAGATAAGTTACAGAAAAGAATAACATTTATATCTATTGTGGAACTCCATAGTAAAAGGTTTTGTAAATCTCCCGCAGTCTGGATATAGTGATGGTTTTTAAGTAGCTATGTTTAAGTTTCCTAAATAACCCATTGACTAATTGATAAATAGTTAGAAGCAGCATAAGTTTTGAAAGTAATTTAAATACAAATGGCATCTTCTTTTATTGATCAAACTCCGGCAATTATTCACATCCTTCAGAAACTTCAACCAAAAAAGATTTTGGATGTAGGAAAGGGATTTGGTAAATATGGTTTTTTGTTGCACGAATACCTGGGGATAGATAATACAAAGAAAATCGATCCTGCCAAATCATTAAAAGAACAAAGCAGTATTGTTGTTGATGCTGTGGAAATAGATCCCGACCTTATGTTGCCTCATTTGTCGCATATTTATAACAAGGTTTATTTCGGAGATATTTTACAGCTGTATACACAGCTTCCTTCATATGACCTTGTATTAATGATTGATATTATTGAGCATATCAATAAGAATGAAGCATTAGTTTTAGTGAAACAATTATTACAGCGAGGAAGTAAAATAATTATAGCGACTCCGAGAAATTTCTTCCGGCAAGATTTATATGAAAGTGAATTTGAAAACCATGTATCACACTGGAGTGTAAAGGATTTTAAAAAGTTGGGATTTTTAAATGTACAGTATTTAAATGCCGGGGCTATATATCTACTGTCGCAGGAAAAAATTGATATCAGGGGGTTTGGTAATTCATGGATAAAAAAAATAAGGCGAATAGCCAGGGCTGCGAAGAATGAATTTTAGATAGAATGAAGAAGATACTTATTCTTTATCCACATTTTCCACCTTCCAATCTTGCGGGTGTGCACAGGGCAAGACTATTTGCGCAACATCTTCCATCATTTGGTTGGGAACCAATTGTTTTAACTGTACACCAAAAGTATTACGAGGAAGCATTGGATATTAATTTAGAAAAATTATTGCCTGCAACCCTGCGAATAGAAAAAGTTAAAGCCTTTAAGGTAACCAAACCCAGGCTGATTGGGGATATTGGATTGCGTGCATTTTTTCAATTATATAAAAAAGCGAAGCAATTAATTAATTCAGAAAAAGTAGATTTTTTATACATTCCCATTCCGTCTTTTTATTGTGCGTTACTAGGTAGATGGCTGCATTATTCGACAGGAATTAAATATGGGATTGATTATATTGATCCGTGGGTACATTATTTTCCGGGTAGTAATAAACCATTTTCACGCCATTGGATAAGCACGAAAATTGCAAAAGTTCTGGAATCAATTGCAGTAAAAAAAACTTCTTTAATAACAGGTGTAGCAGAAGGCTATTATAAAGCTGTGGCAGAAAGAAACCCACATCTATTACAGCAGGCCATATTTGGCGCTATGCCTTATGGTGGAGAAAAGGAAGATCATAACAGGATTAATGGTCTTGATATTGAACCTTATCTTTTTGAAAAAAAAAAAGAAAAACTTCAATTAGTGTATGCCGGGGCTATGCTGCCAAAAGCATATGGTGTGCTGGAAGAAATATTTAAAGTAATACAGCAAGAATCTTTATTGTTCAGCAATGCTGAATTCCACTTTATCGGCACAGGTAGAAAAATAAATGACCCCGGGTCTTTTACGATAAAGCCTTTAGCAGAAAAATATAGATTATGGAAAACAACAATATTTGAATATCCACAAAGGATACCCTACCTGGATGTGCTGGTGCATTTGGATAATGCGGATGCAGTTTTTATACTCGGGAGCACAGAGCCACATTATACACCTTCAAAAGTTTACCAGGGAATATTGGCAGGCAAACCCATACTGGCTGTACTGCATGCAAAAAGTTCTGCAGCTAATGTTATTGAAGAAGCTGCCGCGGGTAAGGTATTAACTTTTAATGGAGCAGAGGATATTGCTTCTATAAGTAAAGATTTTGTAATTACCTGGAAACAGTTTACTGATTACCGGGCATCTTATAACCCGGAAAATTTAAATCAAATTGCGTTCAATAAATATTCTGCCCACGCTGTAACAAAAGAGCTGGCTGATTTACTGAACAGCGTTATAAAACAAAACTAAAGTGGCAAAAGTATATATCAGGTTTCCGGGAACAGGTTTGGGAAATATGCTGTTGGTATGGGCAAAGGGAGTAGTATTTGCCCGGCTAAATAATTTGCCTTATACCACTACTTCATGGTGGGGTTTACATTGGGGAGCATTGCTGAGGAGAGAAAAAAAAAGCAGGTTATATTTTGGCTACTTTACAGAAACACCGTTTTGGAAGCGTTTGGCAATAAAGGCATATTGTACATTTGCTGATATAGAAACTGACCCTGTTGTTGAAGTTGTAGCCGCTTCTGGAAGTAATGATAAAAAGATTTACCTGTTTAATAAAGCGTTGACCGGTCCGGATGTTTTTGGTTCTATCAGGAATCATTCTGCAATGGTTACACAAGAATTGTTTAATACAATGACGCCAAAAATGACAAGTAAATTATTGGAGTTTCAAACTCCAGTTATTGGCGTACATATCCGCAGGGGGGATTTTAAATTAGGAAATCAAACTACACCCCTTGAGTATTTTATAAAAGGGATTAATGTAGTAAGAGATTCATTGGGTCAACATTTTCCGGTTACTATTTTCACAGATGCCCATGAAGAGGAACTTACAGCATTATTATGTATGCCCCACATACATATTGCGGAAGATAAGCCTGACATTTTGGATATCATTTTGTTGAGCAGGAGTAAAATAATGATCCTGTCTCAAAGCAGCACATTTGGTTACTGGGCAGCTTTTCTATCAGATGCTACTGTAATAAGACCTGTAAATGACTGGCAACCTTTTATAAAAAATAACTGCATGAATGGTTACAAGGATATTATATGGAATTATGAAGCCGAAGAGTCAACACATGAGTTGAAGGGAAGATTAATTGTTGATAAAATATCTTTAGTTTAAAACTATTTTATGAAACCAGTTTAACATTTGATAATACTGCTTTGTAAATGGCTTGCATAAAATGTATATATTTTTCAAAGAAACTTTACTATCACACCTTGCCTGGTTTTATTTTTATTTGTTCTTGCAGTAGCAAAAAAGGGTATGAAATAACGGATAATGTCAATTAAAAATAAATTAAATTACTATTTACGAAAATTTGGAGTTGAACTTCATGGGAGTAATTATTTACAGGCATTGGCAAAAGGACATTTTAAAAAAAATGAATTCGATTTTTTTAAACAGATTTTTGGAAACAAGCCGATAGTGATTTACGATGTAGGCGCTAATCGGGGTGATACTATTGTAAAATTTTTGGAACATTTTCCTTCTTCAACAATTATTGCATTTGAACCGGTTACTTACCTTTGTGAAGGATTGCGGAAATTATTTCATGATAATACAAATATAAAAATCGAGAATGTGGGTATTTCTGATAGTACAGGGGAGCTCATATTTCATTTAAATAAAAGTATTGATACAAGTTCCTTTCTTCCATCACAAAAAACAGGGCTAAATTCTGATGCACAGGTAAAAACAATAGAGCAAAAAAAAATGCCTGTTAAAACATTGGCACAAAGTTATCTCGAAGAGAATATTGAACAAATACATATACTAAAACTTGACATCCAGGGAAGCGAATTGAAAGCATTAAAAGGGGCAGAAAATTTATTAAAAGAAAAAAAAATAGACATTATATATACCGAGGCATATTTTATACAGCAGTATGTTGATCAACCTTTATTTCCTGAAATAGCATTATACCTGTCAAATTTTGGATACCGGTTACAGGACATTTATAACCCGATTTATGGTAAAGGTAAAATAGCCTGGTGTGATGCAATTTTCGTAAATGAAAATTTTTGATATCCTTGTTTTTTTTCCATAATCTGCTTTTGCACAAACAAAATTTAATGTGAAAAGACTGGCCATTATAACTTCTCATCCTATTCAATATAATGCGCCCTGGTTCAAACTATTAGCCGAAAGAAAAAAACTGGCCATTATGATTTTTTATACATGGGGTCAATTAGAGCAGGATGCAAAATATGATCCTGGTTTTGGTGAAAATGTAGCCTGGGATATTCCATTACTGGAAGGTTACGATTTTACATTCGTGAAAAATACTGCTACCAAACCGGGAACGCATCATTTTAAAGGGATTGTTAACCCAACATTAAATAAGGAAATAGAAGAATGGACACCAGATGCGATACTGGTATTTGGCTGGAGTTTTTATAGCCATTTAAAATGTCTCCGTTTTTTTCATCAAAAAATACCAGTACTTTTTAGAGGAGATTCAACCTTACTGGATGAAGATATTGGCATCAAAAAAATTCTTCGCAGGCTTTTTTTAAAATGGGTGTACAGCCATGTAGATATTGCGATGTATGTGGGATTAAACAATAAGGAATATTTTCTTTCTCATGGGTTAAAACCTGGTCAGTTATTGTATGCACCACATGCCATTGATAATAACCGGTTTGCTCAACCCGATGATATTTACCAGGCTGGTGCAGATATTCTAAAAAAAAATGCAGGAATACAAAAGGAAGACCTTGTACTATTATTTGCAGGTAAACTGGAGAAAAAAAAGAACCCACTATTCCTTATCAGGCTTTTAAAATTAGTTGATGATAAGCGGGTAAAAATTATTTTTGTTGGAACAGGGGAGCTCATGGAAACTATGCAATCAGCCGCCGCCGCTGATGACAGAATATTGCTGATGGGTTTTAAAAACCAGCAGCAGATGCCTGTAATGTACCGGGTTGCCGATTTATTTGTCTTGCCATCAGCAGGGCCCGGTGAAACATGGGGGCTGGCTTTAAATGAAGCGATGGCTTCGGGTAAAGCAGTGATTGCTACTAATAAAACAGGTGGGGCGATAAACTTGATTGATGAAGGAATTAATGGATTGATCATAGATTTAAAAAATAATGATAAAATACTACAGCTTATAGAACAATCATTTATTGATAAGGAAATTGTATTTGAAATGGGACGGCAATCCCGTTTAAAAATAGAGTCTTTTACATTTAATCATATTGTAAATGCTATCGAAGATATTATGACTAATGCAATAAACAGTAAGTCATATAAGCAGGAACTTGTTGTACAAATAAAAAATAATTAATCTTCCTCTAACCGATTCTTCATTTTGATTGCTACTACTTAATATGGCTTCAATATCCATTATATTGCCGGTTTATAACGGTATTAAATATTTACATCAATCAATAAATTCTGTTTTGAAACAGGATTTTATAGATTTTGAATTTCTTATTATTGATGATTGCTCCACTGATAAAAGCTGGGAATACCTTTTATCGCTGAAAGATGAAAGAATAAGTGTCTTTAGAAATGAACAAAATAGAGGCTTGTTTTTTAATCTTAATTTTTTGATAAAAAAAGCGAATAGCGCCATTATTAAACTTTGGTCGCAAGATGATATATTGTATCATAATTGTATTAATGAAGTGGTAAACTTTCACAGGCAGCATACGGAAATTGGATTCAGTTATACAGGGAGGGATTACATTGACGCTTCGGGAAATCTGTTAGATATTTCAAAACCTGATGATACACCGCAAATTGTCTCGAAAGAATTACATGCCCATATCGCTTTTTATACCGGTTCTATTGCGGGAAATATTGCTAATGTTGCAATAAATAAAAATGCATTAGAAAAAGTAGGGTTATTCAATGAAGAAATGAAAATAAGTGGTGATTTTGCAATGTGGGTAAGAATGGCAAAATATTATCCTGTAGGTTTTATAAAGGAGCCATTGGTTCAGTTACGTAACCACACAGAACAACTGAGTGGCCAGGAAAAATATTATACTTATCATTTGCGAGAGGATTTACATGTGTATAAAATTTTATTAGGTTATGTAAATGAACAGCAAAAAAAAGAGGGACGATTATTGTTGCGCAACTACAAATTATTATTTTATTATACTTTAATGATCAAAGCTCTTTTAAAAGGAAAGCTGGATGTGGCCTGGGAATTTTGTACCAGGCTTCATCGTTTTGATAATATATTTATTTTGACAGTTTATTTTATAAAAAACCGCTTATTTAAAAGAGGAAAGGCATATGTGAGTAAGTATTAAGTCCTTAAACTTAATGCCCATATTCATTTTGGCGACTAATCTTTTTATAAAAATCATTTATTATTATTGGTTTAATAAAAATGATGCAATCCCCGGCAATAAAAGTAATTGCTCGTTATTTAAATAAGAAAGTATTTAACTTAATTAGTGTTTATTATAATCATTCCATTATTTAATTGAAGAACGCATTTCCAATATAATGGCGCAAAAAACAACAATCAGGCTGGATAGCCTTTCATACTTTTTTTTATTTTCGATAGTATTGTCAACGCTTATGTTTGCTAATGGCTTTTACCTGTTTGCCTGCCTGGTAACGTTGATTTTACTATTTTTCCAGGTGCAGCAGCCCTATCGCCCGGGTGTATTTACACTTATCCTTGTTCAACATATTCTTCAGATCATTGCCAGTGTTATCCAGGCTGATTACCTGGGTGAGAATATCAATTACAGGTCAATGGAAAACAGCACAGCAATTATGTTATCACTTGTTGGTATGGTCTTTTTATTTGCCCCTATACTTTATTTTCAAAATAAATTGCCAAGGGTAAATTTGCAGGATCTTAGAAATAGTGCAAGTTCTTTGTCTACTGAAAAATGTATGTATTTTTATATCGTCGCATTTTTTATCAGTTCTTCACTGGGGGCGGTTGCTTTTCTATTTTCAAATTTAACACAAATCATCTTTAGCCTGGTTAAAATAAAATGGTTGTTGCTTTTACTGTTTGGTTTTTTATCTATTATTAAGAACGAAAAAAAGAGCTTTTTTTACATATTTTTAGGTATTGAATTTGTACTTGGCTTTTTTAGTTATTTTTCTGAATTTAAAACTGTAACTTATTATTTTTTGGTATTACTGGTAACTTTTATGGTAACCATTAATTTTAAGTACATCATGTATTCCTTATTGATTGGCACTGTGTTTCTGATATTTGTATTAGTATGGACAAGTGTAAAAAGCGAATACCGATCATTTTTAAATGCCGGATCAGGGAAACAAACAGTTACCGTATCCCGGGATGATGCATTGAATAAATTATATGACCTCTCTAACAAGGTAGATGAAAGCAATGTTGAAGGAGCTACAAAAGGATTTCTTGACAGGCTTCAATATACCTATCATTTTGCAAAAACAATAGAAAGAGTACCTTCTGTGATACCTTACCAACAAGGAGACAACTGGCTATCGGTATTAGAATATACTACCACTCCCCGGTTTTTCAATCCAGATAAACCAACCGTTGATAATTCTGTTAAAACATCAAAATATACAGGGATACCTTATGCAAGGGCAGATAAAGGAGTGTCCTTTAGCCTGGGATATTTTGCAGAGTGTTATGTGGATTTTGGTTACCTGGGTATGATGATACCTTTATTTCTGCTTGGGTTATTATATGGTAAATTAAATCAATATTTTATCACCAAAGCTACACCAAACCTGCTGTTCAATTACGCAGTAACCTGTTCCTTTTTTTTTGAATTTTATGGGTATGAAATGGATGCCACTATTTTAATTGGCCGCCTGTTTGCCAGTTTGTTAACTTACGCTTTATTGATTAAATTTGTATTCCCCCTGTTTTATAATGCTTTAAAAATTAATCCCAATCCCTGAATATCCAATAATCTTTTTTTGATTTTAATAATGAACACCTGAGTTAATAACAAAAATTTCAGTGAATAATTTTTTTCAGCTATATTATTTTTTTATCGGCGCAGTTTACCTGTTAACCAATCGCATATGCAGGTGTGTGATGTTTTTATTGGCAATTCATCTTTGTACTATCTGCCCGGCACAGCAAAAATTTGACTTTTATGTGAGTAATAATGGCAATGATAGTTTTCCCGGTACTGCAAAACTTTCCCCAAAAAAAACGATTGCAAACATAGCACCGGTGCTTAAGATTTTTTCTGCGGCTAATGGCAAAGGAAAGCTTGGATTAAAAGAGGGAGACATTTTTAATGAAAATCTTATTACTTCTTACCCGATAGAAATAAATACCTATGGAAACAATTCAGTGCCTGATCAATTTGCCATTTTAAATGGCACAAAGGAGTTTAAAACTGGCTGGCTAAAACATGCAGGTAATACCTATACTTTCCATCAAGCCATCCCTTACATTGGGTTTGTTGGTTATGGTATTAATGGCATAGGCCAATATAGTTTTATCAGTGTATTTGAAATAGACAAAGAGTTGGAGAAGTCTGCGCCATTTACAGCAAGAAGATTATTGCAATTTGTACGTGATAAAACTTCAGTTGAAAATACACCGGGATCTTTTTACACCCCCATAACCAACGACAATCCAATTTCTGTATATATTCACACAAGTGATGGCAATTCGCCTAACGAAAATAAAAAGTACCGCTACGAAGTAACAGTGAGGGATTGGGGAATTAATAGTACTTACCAGCCCAATAATCGTTTTGAAAATTTATGGGTAAGAGGATTTGGCGCAGGCAATGGTATGCTGCCAGGTGGCGCCGGTAGTTATTATAATAAAATTATTTTTGGGCCGGGGGCTGGCACACATCACCTGGTAGTACGAAGCGGAACAATTACCCATTCGCTTTTTTTGCCTGGGGCAAAAAATACCAATTCATTTGCAGTGGTTTTTTATGATGTTGAAGGTTTGAACAGGCACTGTTCCGTTACAAATTCAATATTTCTTGATATTCCAACCCCAGTATATGCACATACAAGTTATGGAACAAATTATGGTGCTGTAGAAATGAATAATATTGTTGCTTTTGCTGATACTTCTTTACCCGGGCCATTTATGTACACTTCCAACAATGATACAGTACTGCTGAATAATATTTATGCCGAAGGTTTTTATTCTGGCTATCACTATGGAAATGCCGGGAATGTTGCAATCAGCAATACCTATTTTAAAGATGTAGAATTTGGTATTGCTTTTAATGATGCAAATAATGCCATCAATGCAACAATTGAAAATGTTTTTATCAAAACAAAGCAAGCCGCTCCTGCTTCCGGCATTATCATGGGAAGCAGAACAATAGTAAATCTTCATCATTCAATAGTACAAATAACAAACAATAAAACTAACCCAGGTTCAATAACAGGCTCCTTTCTTTCAGGTACAGGGGGCTCTCAAAACAAGATTATTGCATCCGGTAATATTTTTATTTGTGATATAGACCCCTCCAGCTTTTTAACTGCGGCTGTTACCAATACCAATGCTGGCCTTGCAACTTCAAAAGATAGTTGGGATAACAATGTATATATTTTATTAAAAGGTAGAAATGTTCAATGGTCGGTTACCAATCCTTCCACAAATAAGGGGTCTTACACTATTAGCAATTTTGACGATTGGAAAAAACAATCCGGCCAGGACCAGCATAGTTTATTTTTTGATTTTAGAAATGACCCGATGGGTCTAAAGGCAATTTTTGTTGATCCTGAAAATGGTGATTATAATTTGGCTGATACAAAGGAAGGTAATATGGCAGCAGGTTTACAGGCGGGCATGACAGATGCTATATCTTGCTTTTTAAAAAGGCCAAGCTATGAGCAAGCCGCAGAACTAATCAGGACAAATAAAGAATTATCTGTAAAGTCCTGCAGAAATCCCTGCACGCAAAGCTCTATAAAAGTGAATGCAACGTTTGGATTAGATTCGATTAATAACCGCCAGGTAAAACTAAAATGGAATATTGCAGAGCAAAATAATATTGACAGGTATGTGGTACAAAGGGCAGCCAGAAATACAAATTTTAAAATAATCAGTTCTATTGCTGTAACTGCGGATTCATTATACGAATTGACAGATAATATACAACCTGGTATTGAATATAAATACAGGTTAGGGGTGGTTGCAAAATCAGGTAGTATATGCTATTCAGATATAAGAACCATAAAATCACAAGACAATAAAAGTAAATCCTTCACTATTTTTCCAAATCCGTCAAATGGTAAAATATTTATTTCCATGAATGGTTATATCGGGCGAACAAGTTTTATTGTGTCCAATTCGATTGGCGAAATTGTATTGAAAAAGGAGGGGGCAAGTTTGTATTCCACACAAGCGCTGGATCTTAGCCATCAGCCCCCTGGTATGTATTCCATAAAAGTAATAACATCAGGGGGGAGCTTTGTTAAAAATTTTATATTGCTTTAAACAGTCTTTCATTTTTTATGATCCCTAAAAATAGGTCGGCAATAATAGCATTTTAACAAACAAAAAAATGAAACCCTTCCTAAAATATTTATTTAAGTTCATTGGTATTTTTTGTTTGTTATATTTTTGTACAATAGCTTTTATTGGCCTCACTGCACCAGGCGGTTATTACATTCCATTTTTCGATCATTATTTCAATTATGTATCCTGGTTAAGGTCATCGTTATTGTATGGAGCAAGAGCGGTTCTTTCTATTGCCGGATTTGAAACCTATGTGTGGAACATATACACTTTACGTATTCAAAATGGGAGGGGAGTTCATATAGGATTTGATTGTTTGGGTTATGGCGTATTAAGTTTTTGGGTAGCATTTATTATTGCCAATGCAGGCAGTTGGATGAAAAAGGCAAAATGGATGGTTGGTGGCTTTTTATTAATTTGGTTGATTAACGTGTTGCGTATTTCTTTTTTGATAATTGCTGTTAATAAACATTGGTTTATGCCACTAGGGTTAGATCACCACACATGGTTTAATATTGCAGCCTATGGCTGTATTTTTACAATGATTTATTTTTTTGATAGATCGGGTAAACGAGAAATGCTTGGCCAATATGAACGAACTTAAAAAATTAATGATCCTGGTAGAATGGTTTACGCCGGGATATAAAGCAGGAGGCCCTATACAGTCATGTTTAAATATTGCTCTTGCGTTAAAAGAACACTATGATATTTATGTACTAACAACCGACAGAGATCATGGTGAAACGCAACCCTATTTTGGTATAAAGGCAAATTCATGGATAGAGAGCGAACAATTGGGAATAAAAATATATTATATCAATAAGCAATTAATTTCTTTTAAACAGGTTGCAAAAGAAATTAAAACAATTGCCCCTGATTTTATTTACCTCAACCTGTTTTTTTCCCCGTATTTTGTTATTTATCCTTTGTGGCTAAAATCCAGAAATAAAATCGATGCGCCAATGGTTATATGTCCAAGGGGCAATTTGTATGATAGTGCGCTTTCATTAAAGTGGTATAAAAAAAAGCCAATGCTGCTGTTGTACAAAAAAATGAATATCATGCATTATGTAAAATTTCATGCTACAAATGAGCGGGAAAAACTTGCTATCAATCATTTTTTCCCGAACAGTCATATCCAGGTTGCTAATAACCTGCCCAATATAAATCAACCGGCTTTTGCAATGCTGCATAAAGAGCCGGGTAAAATCAATTGTATATTTATAGCACGAATTGTACCTATTAAAAATTTGTTGTTTATTTTAAAATTACTGGAAAAAATTAAAGGTCAGGTAAACTTCACAATCGTTGGGCCACAGGAAAATGTACTTTATTGGAATGAATGTGAAACTAAAATTACGGTACTTCCTAAAAATATAACAGTTAATTACCTGGGGGCAAAAAGTAATTCGGAGTTAACGAGGTTACTGCAGCAAAGTCATCTTTTTGTACTTCCTACAACCGGTGAAAATTTTGGACACTCTATTTTTGAATCATTCCTGGCAGGCAGGCCAGTATTAATCAGTGACCAAACGCCATGGCTAAATTTGACACATGCTAATGTGGGTTGGGATTTACCGCTTGATGCACCCGCTGCATTTATCAATGCTATTGAAAAAGGTAGTGCATGGAACCAGCAGGAGTTTGACGTGTTTGCCAAAGCAGCCTGGCAGTATGCCCATAATTTTATAAATAACCCTTCGTTAATAAAACCTTACCATCAATTATTTTCATGAAGCAGGTAAATAATACGTTATATAAAACTTCCATTGTAATCGGAGCTTCTACACTTAAACAGGTGTTATGGTATTTTACAAATGTGCTGATTCTAAAAAATTCATTTCTTCCCGGTACCGGAATCAGGGTTTTTTTTCTTCGCATGTTTGGTGCAAGGGTAGGTAAGGGAGTTGTTATAAAACCTTTAGTTAATATTAAGTTCCCTTGGAAACTTGTTATTGGTGATTATAGCTGGATTGGCGAAAAGGTTTGGATAGATAATCTTGCAGAAGTGTATATTGGAAAGTCAGCCTGTATTTCTCAGGGGGCGCTACTTTTAACCGGCAATCATGATTATAAAAAAATTACTTTTGATTTAATAACAGCACCTATCATTATTGAAGAGGGTGTATGGATCGGTGCTGCAGCCATGGTATGCCCCGGTGTTACCTGCGGCAGCCATGCTGTTTTATCCGTTGCATCCGTAGCCACAAAAAACCTGGAGCCTTATTGTATTTACAAAGGAAACCCTGCAATAAAAGTTTCCGAAAGAATCATTGAATAATTTCTTCCACTTCCTAGCCCTTCACTTTATTTAATCCCATTAAACTCACCATCCAGTTGGGTAAAGGTTTTTGGGATTTTCTTTTTTTGAGGTTAAAATAAATCCCCAGTTTTTTAAGCACCGGTACTTTATGTGTTTCAACCATTTCAATTAAGGTTCCATCCGGGTCTTCTACATAAGCAAATCTTCCGCCCGATTCTCCCATATCAAAAGTATCTCCACTGTCTACTGTAAAATGATACTCATATTTTTCCAGTTTTGTTTTCAATGCTTTTATGTCAGACACATCAAAACACAAATGAATAAATCCTATATCTCCCCAAAAACGGTTTTTAAAAATTTTGGTGGGTTGGCTATCCAGGGCCTGTATCAATTCAATCTGCACATCACCCAATAAACGGCTAAACGCTCCTGTAAAAGGATTTTTAAAACCAAGCAATACCCTGCGGTAAGTTTTGTTTTTTGCATCTTCTCCAAGGTCATCAAATTTACCGGTTACATCATACACAATATTGTTTATGCCAAACCCATTTTGGTAAAAAGCAATAGATGCATCCATATTACTTACACCTATTATTACGCCGCAAATCCCCCCCTGCATATAATCATCATTCTTGAACCAGGATTCATCTTTCACTACCTGGTATTGATTGCCGGCTTCATCTTTCAGCAAAAAAGATAAAGCTCCTGCCGGACCGGTCTTTGGGCTGGTGCAGTTAACATTTTTATTGATAATGTTATAGGCGGTTTCAACATTTGTTGATTTAAATTTTATGGCATTTATACCATAATCGCCCCAGTTCATTGTATTGCCTGCGCCAGCAACCCTGC
>JAYVZR010000192.1:0-5426 GCA_043783135.1 Ferruginibacter sp.
GGAGCCTGACTTCTCCTCGGCTTGGGTAACAGTCCTTAGGTTGATACAGTTGAAATGCAAGCCATTACTAACGGACAGAGAGAAGAGCAAACGTACAAAGGTTTGGCAAAATAACGACGGTAGTTATCTTCGGCATTTTTTAATCAGCATTTGTTCCAGTCACGCATCTATTCCCGTACTTCGCCAAGGCCTCGAACGGGAAGCGTTGTAGGTTTCTTTTTACTGCCTGATTTAAAACCCTCGTTTCAACCTCATACAATAAAGCCAAATCAAAATCGAGCATAACTCTTTCGCCTCTTATTTCATAAATCCTGTTTTGAATGCTTTGTATTATTTGTATAGTATATGCTTTACAGATACAAGAACAATATAGTAACAAAAAAATCAATTTAAAAGGGAGATACCCGGAATCGTCAAATGTTGCACGTAAAAAAATAAGATCACAATTTGTGATCTTAAAGAATATTATTTGCTCAAATGCATACTACGCTCTTTATACAATTGCCTGAAATAAGGATCACGCAGGTCTTTTATAAAACGGATAGCTTCTCCTGTACTTTTCATCTCGGGGCCAAGCTCTTTATTTACACCGGGGAATTTATTAAAAGAAAAAACCGGTTCTTTAATAGCAAAACCCGTCATCTTTTTCTCGAATGTAAAATCCTTCAATTTATTTACACCCATCATTATTTTGGTGGCAATATTTAAATAAGGTATCTGGTAAGCTTTGGCAATAAAAGGAGTGGTACGGCTGGCTCTTGGGTTGGCTTCAATTACATATACGTTGCCGTCTTTAATGGCAAACTGAATATTGATCAAGCCTTTTATTTTCAGCGTTCTTGCAATTTTTTCTGCATACTCTTCCATTGTATGAACAATCAATGGCGATAAATTAAACTGTGGCAATACTGCATTGCTGTCTCCACTATGAATACCTGCAGGCTCAATATGTTCCATCACACCCATGATATGAAATTCCTCTCCATCAAAAATGGCATCTATTTCTGCTTCCTGGCAACGGTCCAAAAAGTGGTCAATTAAAATTTTATTACCAGGCAAATGTTTTATTAAACTTAAAATACCTTTTTCAAGGTCTTCATCATTCAGCACGATCCGCATACGTTGCCCGCCAATTACATAACTGGGGCGAATCAATACCGGGTAACCTACCTGTTTTGCTACTTCAATAGCATCGTCTGTATTAAAGGCAGTGCCATAATTTGGATAAGGAATGCCCAGTTCTTTTAAGGTATCACTAAATCTGCCCCTGTCTTCGGCAATATCCATACTGTCGAAAGAAGTGCCGATAATTTTTATGCCTTTTTCATGTAATTTTTTAGCCAGCTTTAGTGCCGTTTGCCCACCCAATTGTACAATTACGCCTTCGGGTTTTTCATGCTCTATTATTTCCCAGAGGTGTTCCCAAAACACGGGTTCGAAATATAATTTATCAGCAATATCAAAATCGGTGGACACTGTTTCCGGGTTACAATTCACCATGATGGCTTCGTATCCTGCTTCTTTTACCGCCAGTAAACCATGTACGCAACAATAATCAAACTCAATGCCCTGGCCAATTCTGTTGGGGCCGCTGCCCAATACAATAATTTTCTTCTTTGCAGAAATTTTCGATTCATTGGACACCAGTCCTCCCCCTCCGGGGGAGATAGAGGGGGCCTCAAACGTGCTATAAAAATAAGGTGTCTTCGCTTCAAACTCTGCACTGCAGGTATCTACCATCTTAAACACCCTTGTCAGGCCCATGGCTTTTCTGCGGGCATAAATAATTTCAGCATCATCTTCTTTCATAATGCGAATAATCTGTTCATCGCTAAAACCTAAAAACTTTGCCTTTGTTAAAACATCATCTGGCAATGTTTTTAGATCATATTGAGCGATCTCTTTTTCACAATCGCAAATCTTTTGAATTTGGTAAATAAACCACCTGTCAATACCCGTACTTTCGCAAATACGCTTTACACTTGCACCAGCCATCAACGCATCTTTAATGCGAAAAACCCTGTCCCATTTTGGTATTTTAATGTATTCGATCAGTTCATCTGCATGCATTAAACTTTTGCCATAATAACCCAGTCCTACGGCTTCGTTTTCAAGGCTCTGACAGGCTTTTTGTATCGCTTCGGCAAAGCTTCTGCCAATGGCCATAACCTCACCCACACTTTTCATCTGAAAGCCCAATGTATCATTGGCGCCTTTAAATTTATCAAAGTTCCAGCGGGGAATTTTTACAATTACATAATCCAATGCAGGCTCAAAATAAGCCGAGGTAGATTGGGTTATCTGGTTCTTTAATTCATCCAGGTTATACCCGATAGCCAGCTTGGCGGCAATTTTCGCAATAGGATAACCCGTAGCCTTACTCGCTAATGCAGAGGAGCGGCTTACCCTTGGATTTATTTCTACCACAATCAATTCTTCTGTTTTTGGGTTTATAGCAAACTGTACATTGCAACCGCCGGCAAAATTACCCAAAGCCCTCATCATCCTGATAGCAGTGTTGCGCATCAACTGGTAAGCGCTATCGCTCAAAGTCATTGCTGGCGCTACTGTTATGCTGTCGCCGGTATGAACCCCCATGGGGTCAAAATTTTCAACCGCACAAATAATTACTACGTTATCATTGCTATCCCTAAGCAGTTCCAGTTCAAATTCTTTCCAGCCCAATACTGCTTTTTCTACCAGCACTTCATGAATGGGCGATGCGGTTAAACCATTGTTCAATGCTTCATCCAGTTCTTCCTTTTTAAATACAATACCACCACCGCTGCCCCCTAAGGTAAACGAGGGACGAATCACCAACGGAAATCCTATCTCCTGGGCAAATTCTTTTCCTTCCAAAAAAGAGTTGGCTGTTCTTGCCTGGCAAACCGGTATGCCCATTTCAATCATCCACTGACGAAATTTTTCCCTGTCCTCTGCCTTATCTATTGCCTTGATATCAACACCAATAAGCCTTACATTAAATTTTTCCCAAACACCCAGCTCATCGGCTTCTTTACAAAGGTTTAAAGCTGTTTGCCCGCCCATGGTAGGTAATACAGCGTCTATCTCATTTTCTTCCAGTATTTGTTCAATGCTTTCTACTGTCAATGGCAGCAGGTACACCCTGTCGGCCATCATTGGGTCGGTCATTATTGTAGCCGGGTTGCTGTTGATTAATATTACTTTAATACCTTCTTCACGTAAACTTCTGGCAGCCTGTGTGCCGGAGTAATCAAATTCGCAGGCCTGGCCAATAACAATAGGGCCCGAGCCGATAATAAGTACTGATTTGATGGAATTGTCTATTGGCATAATATGTTGCCCGTATGCAGGCGTGCAAAAGTAAGGGACTGAGCCGAAAAAATGAAATGAGAATTAAACAATCATGGTAGTAAAATGATCGAAAATTATTTTAAATTTTTGGTATAACGTTGCTAGTTTGTTGAGTCAAGGGCGCAACAGCCGATTTATTCATTATCAATACAGATATTAAAAACTGATTTAGATTAATAAAAAGATGGATATATAAAATGAGTAAAAACATATGCATGAAATGCAGGAACTAAAAAAATATACATAATAGCAAAGTCTTTTTAATTAATTAACAAATAATGGCGAGGTTTTTGGAAACCTATTGATAAACATATACCTCTACCTATCGTACAAAATTTTACATGTAATTATGGAAACTGTTTTTTGGAATTAATAATACTATCACTACAATAAATTTATGGTTATTTACTTGATGGCACCCTTTTTATAAGGCAACTGTTAAATAGAAATCTTCGATTATTAATATATACACAGTAGTAATTCCTTAAATTATTTTAAACCACTAAAATTTCAAAGTATGCAATTATCAAAGAAATTAATTATTGTTACCAGTTTTCTGGCAATTAGTTTATTATTAATAATAAGCTCCTGCCAAAAACAAGACACGGGTATAACTAATCCCACAAATGGTAAAAAATTATCCCTTTATTTAACAGATGCGCCATGCCAATACGATTCCGTTTTTATTGACATCCGCTATGTAGAAGTAAAAGTTGATACAAGTAATGAACACATGAGTGATGACCATTTTGGCGATACGGATAAAGATGAGGATGATGATCATCAGCACCATGACGGGTTTGGTAAATGGGATACACTTACCATCAACCCTGGCATATACAATATTTTACAACTACGTAATGGCATTGATACCTTGCTGGGCACAGGAAATTTACCACTTGGTTCAATCAGGAAAATCAGGTTAACACTGGGTACCAAAAATAGCCTCGTAAATGCCGGCATAAAGTATCCGCTTAACCTGCTTGCAGGTACCAATAATTATGTGTATATAAAAATTCATAAGGAAGATGAAGATGATGAAGGTGAAATTACTTCCGCTCAGTCTTTTATCTGGATTGATTTTAATGTATGCGAATCTATTAAATTAATAGACGGCCAATATTTTCTTAAACCATTTTTTAAACCATTTGGCATGAAGAATTTTGGTAAACTTGAAGGTAAAGTATTACCAGATGCTGCTCATGCTTTTGTATCGGCAAGTAACGGTACAGATTCAGCCTCAACAACACCTGAAGAAAATGGAGAATATAAAATTCGTGGATTAAAAGAGGGAACTTATAGTGTTAGATTTAAAGGTTCCGGGGGGTATAATGATACCACTATTACAAATATAAATGTGCAAAAAGGTAAGGAAACACATGTTCCAACTGTAACATTGCATTTATAGTTACTACAATTTTTCTACATAATCAGGCCGGAATTTATTTCCGGCTTTTTTATTTACCTCACTATAAAAACTATAGATAATTAAAAATTAAGCAACACCGGGATATGAAAGTTTATGATGGATTACCAGCAGGTGGATTGTCCTTTTTTCCAAACAAATCACTGATTGTTTTTTCAGCATCGCCAAAATGTTCTTTAAAAGCATCAGCACCTTTTGTTTTTAATTCTTCAAAATAATCTTTGGCTTTTTCAAAGGCTCCTTCTGCTTCATCTTTCATTTTATGGGCCTTGTCTTTTAAGTCACCGGCAAGTTTTTCTTTTTCTTCAGGGCTCATGTTCATGTATTTTGCACCGGCTAAAGCAGCAGCAGCACCCAGTAAAAAAGTGGCTATGTGTTTTGAATTTACGCTCATGATAAAATTTTTAATGTTGATTTAAAATTAAGTTTGCATCTTTATTACAAGATATGAATGTACAAAAAGTAGGCACGTTATTATACTTTTCCATGTTATTTAATTCGGTTACTGCCCAGGTATTTCCTGAAAAAAACTACCCTCAGCATTATTTTCAGTGGCCCGTTATTGCAAAACATGCACTGGCAGCCAACTTTGGGGAATTGAGGCCCAACCATTACCACATGGGGCTTGATTGCAAGACAGACCAAAAAGAAAATGTAACCGTGG
>JAYVZR010000193.1:0-5419 GCA_043783135.1 Ferruginibacter sp.
GCTTTTGAAGGCCCAATGCCACAAACACGTTTTGTTTTACAGAAGGCTTTACAATTAGGGCTGCGCCCAATTGTTGTTATCAATAAAGTTGATAAACCCAACTGCCGTCCGGATGAAGTGCATGATGCCGTATTTGAATTATTTTTTAACCTGGATGCTACTGAAGAACAATTGGATTTTGCCACTGTGTATGGCAGCAGCAAACAGGGCTGGATGAATACTACATTAACACCTACAGATAATATCTTTCCGTTATTAGATACTATTTTAGAAAAAGTACCAGAACCTCATGTTACCGAAGGCAACCTGCAATTACAAATTACCTCATTGGATTATTCTTCCTTTTTAGGAAGGATAGCTGTAGGCAGAATTGCAAGAGGTGTTATCAAAGAAAATCAACCGGTTTGTTTGATGAAAACAGACGGCAGCATTGTAAAAAGCAGGGTAAAGGAATTATATATTTTTGAAGGCCTTGGTAAAAAGAAAGTAACAGAAGTAAGTGCGGGAGATATTTGTGCAGTAGTAGGTATTGAAGGTTTTAATATTGGTGAAACCATTGCTGATTTTGAAAATCCTGAAGCATTGCCTATTACCAGTATTGATGAACCAACCATGAACATGCAGTTCAGTATCAATAACTCGCCTTTCTTTGGCCGTGATGGTAAATTTGTTACCAGCCGCCATTTAAGGGACAGGCTTGAAAAAGAACTGGAAAAAAACCTGGCACTTCGTGTAACCCCAACTGATAGTGCTGATAGCTTTATGGTGTATGGCCGTGGTATTTTGCATTTAAGTGTACTGATTGAAACCATGCGCAGGGAAGGATATGAATTAACTGTAGGGCAACCACAGGTATTGACCAAAGAAGTTGATGGCAGAAAACATGAACCATATGAAGTATTGGTGGTAGATGTGCCAGGTGAATTTAGTGGTAAAGTAATTGACCTTGTAACACAACGCAAAGGCGAAATGCTGGTGATGGAAAGTAAAGGCGAAATGCAGCATTTGGAATTTGATATTCCTTCAAGAGGTTTATTGGGCCTGCGTTCACAAATGCTGACCAATACTGCAGGCGAAGCTGTAATGGCGCATCGTTTTAGCGAATATAAACCATGGAAGGGTCCGATACCGGGTAGAAATAATGGTGTAATGCTGGCAAAAAATGCTGGTTTCCCAACTGGCTATTCGATCGATAAATTACAGGACAGGGGTTCTTTTTTTATAGATACAACAGATGAAATATATGTTGGCCAGGTAATTGGCGAAAGCACCAAACCAGGCGACCTGGTGGTAAACGTTGTTGAGAAAAAACAATTGACCAATATGCGTGCAAGTGGCACGGATGATTCAGTACGTGTTATACCAAAAAGATTATTTACGCTGGAAGAATGTATGGAGTATATTCAGCAGGATGAGTGTATAGAAGTTACACCAAAAAACATCCGTATGCGTAAAGTTATTTTAGATGAAGACGAAAGAAAGAAAGTATCAAAAATGATGAAAGCAGAAGTAGCGTAAGCGAAAATAATACTAAAAAATCCCCCGATAAAAATCGGGGGATTTTTTTAAAATTTATGTTCACCTTGCCTAAAGTGTAATTCCTTTTCGTTTTGCATAGTCTTCATAAAACTCCCACCCCATTCCAACAACAGCATTTTTTTCGAGAATAATGGGCGTTTGTTCTTCCTTGCTGATGGCACCATCAGCCTTGTTTATATTACTATAATACCATAAAATTTCAATTGTAATACCATCCTTATCGGTTTTGAAATCCCTGGTAAAAGGATTGTTTATAATGATGCCTTCTTTCCTCGTTAAAAAACTGGTGGTGGTATATGTTTGTATTTTTTGAATTCCACCCATTACCTCCAGCACTTTGTTTTTTGTAACGCCTAGGTCTATTTTTAATAAATTAGCCTGATTATAAGATCCAACCTCGCTTCGTGTTGGCTTTTTTGGCAAAGGCTGGCCGAAAATATTATTGGCGATAAGTGTTAATCCAAACAATAATATAGCTGCTGTTTTCATATCAATATCAATTTAATTAGTAAATTATTTATCATTCTATACCAAACGTACTGTAATAAACTAACACAGCAAAAAGAGAGCAACAAAAGCTGCTTAATCAACAATAAATGAAGGATGGGCATTTTCATACTGGGGCAGTTTTATTCTTTCTTTTAAATGCATAAAACTTTCGTAAGGAGCATTTGTAGAAAATAAATTTGCCAGCCATGCTGGTATATTTGCGCCGGGATCAACCTGTATGCGGTAATCAAGTTTAAACTGGTGGCTGTTTACCGGAGTAATAACCCAGGTAGCGCTAAAATATTTTATCCTCACTATATATTTTTTTTCGGGTAAAAGATCATTTACAATTTCAACATTAATGGTGATCATTTTGCTTTGTGGGTTTTGCTGAACGTTTAAATGCAGAACGAAATCGCGGTTGCTGAATGGCCATGGGGCTTCTACTTCTGCATAATAAATAAGATCAGATTCACTATTTCTTTTTAATATCTCAGATTTTATTGTTTTATAGGCCCATTCCTTTTGTGAATTTGCATCTAATACAACGGCTCCCATTTGCGATATCCTTCCTTCAAACAGAGATTCTACTCTTAGTTCATTAAACTTAAAGCCTGCTGCATTTCTTGAAAATACTTTTATCCCGTTTTTATCTTTTCTTAAATTCCATGCTTCCTGTCCTTTAACTGCAGGCTGAAAAAAAATAGCAGTAAACAGTAACAAAAAAAACTTCGTTTTCATATATCAATCGTTCATCAAAATAAATAAAAGTGGCTTGGTAATAACAAAGATACAGGATACAATTGCTCTTTTAAACCTGGGGTGTGAACTGTGAATGGTCAATCGTTCATTATTGACCATTGATGAATTAAAGCGACCATAGAGCAGTTAAAACATAAAAAAAAGGGCCCGAATAAAAATTCAGCCCCGTTTTAATATTTAATATTCTATGAAAAAACCGATACAAAGTTGCCATTGCCAATGGATATATTTGTAGATTTAATTCTATTGTACAAAACAATTTTATCCTGTTATATTTTTACCTTGCAGTATAAAATTTATTTATTAATCAATAAGTACAATTTCCATTAAAATATACAATCGTTATGAGCAAGCTAAAAAATAAAGTGGCCTATATAACCGGAGGAAGCAAGGGCATTGGTTATGGAATTGCAAAAACATTATTGGGGCTTGGCATGAGGGTAGCAATTACCAGCCGCAGCCTGGAAGCCGCACAACAGGCCGCTGCATCCTTAAGCGATGACCCATCCAGAGTATTGGCCTTGCAATCGGAAGTAAGTTCTCTTGCATCAGAGGCAAAAGCAGTAAAAGCAGTAACCAATCATTTTGGCCAACTGGATGTGCTGGTTGCCAATGCGGGTGTTGGCCATTTTGCCTCAATAGAAAACCTTTCAGAAGAAGACTGGAAAAGTATGATTGATACAAATCTTACCGGTGTTTTCAGCAGTGTTAAAGCAAGTATTGATGCATTAAAAAAATCCGAGGGATATATTATAACCATTGCAAGCCTTGCAGGCACAAATTTTTTTGCTACTGCTTCGGGTTACAATGCCAGTAAATTTGGGCTGGTAGGTTTTACACAGGCCATCATGCTTGATCTTCGGCAATACGGCATTAAGGTAACCACCATTATGCCAGGTTCGGTGGCTACCTATTTTAACGACCATACGCCTAGCGATGCAGATGCATGGAAAATACAACCAGAAGATATCGGCCAGATAGTGGCAGATTTATTGAACATGAACCCACGTACCCTGCCAAGTAAGATAGAGGTAAGGCCATCAATGCCGGGTAAATAATAACAAGTCAATAGCGAATGGTGAATATTGACAATTGCCCATTCACCAAACAGGTTACTAAGTTTTGCTTTTGGCAGCCGTAAATTTTACAACCGCATTACTGATAGGTTTTAGCGTTTTTAAATACGCATAAATGGCTTTAAGGTCTTCGTCATTCATCTTTCCATACATGGTCCACGGCATAAGCGAAGTAAATTCGCCGGGTTGCAATTTAGTGTGCAATGTTGCAGAATCAGAACGCTTATGAAAGAGGTTTACAAAAGTTTCTTCTGTCCATTTGCCAATGCCGGTAGTAGCGTCGGGGGTAATATTGCCTGAACGTACAAAACTTCCATCGGGGAAAGGGAATTCCCTGCCACCGCCAAATTCTGTTCCGGCAACCAGTTGGCCTTTTTCAAATTTTGTATGGCATTCCTTACAGGCTGCTGCATTCACCATATAGCCTCCATAATTCACCAAATCTGTTTTCGCAGGCATCTTAGTAAGGGAGGCTTTTTTGGGAATCGTATTGATGATAATGCTCATCGGAAAATCCGGAACGGATGGCGGCACATCATTTTTAATAGGTTTTAATGTGCGGATATAAGCAATAATACTTTTAATGTCTTCTTCATCCATTCTTCCATAATATGGGTAAGGCATTACAGGGAACATTGCCTTCCCTTCTTTATTTACGCCGGTAGTAATTACCCTGAACAATTCCCCATCCGTATAACGGGTGATACCTTCGGGAGTTATATTTCTGGCATAAAAGACCCCTGGAAAACCAAATGCCTGGTTAAATATTTCACCCCCCTGTCCATAAGTATTGTCCGTCAGCGGACCAGCGAACCTTGTCCAGTCACGTTTACTATGGCAGTCGATACAAATGGTTACATGGTTGGCCAGATATTCGCCTCTTGCAAGCCGTTCAGGCGTTGCTTCAATTTTCATAACAGGTGCAGCGCCTACATTTGGTAAAGCCAATTTTATGTAACTCACACCGGCAATAATAATTACCAGTAAAATGATGAAAAGCCTGCCAACAATTTTTTTGAATTTTTGCATGTTGATTTATTGAGTTAAATTAGAATAAGAAAGATATATACATTTTACAAGGAAGCAAACAATTTGAGTAAATTATATTTTTAAATAGTGAAGCAATAGGTTTCAGTGCTTGGATCAGCAGCAATTTGAATTGGATACTATCACAAAAAATGCCGCGATGATTGCATGTTCCGAATTTAAAGTTACCCTGCACTATTCCGAGCTGTGATTTTAATAAATAAATTTTTAGGATAACTTACATTAACCGCAAAGTATTACCCAGTAAGGGAAGTCTCTATTTACTTTTTTGCCCCCGAAGTAAATTCGGGGCAGGCTTTGATGCAAAAAACAAAAAAAATTAAGGCTGCATAAAAAAAACTAAAAATTTGAATGCTTGTCTAAAATGAAATTAGCTCAAACAATAAAATATAACCCAGTTTTTGTGCTACTTACGGGCTAATAGCAAAGCCAAACATTTGTAACATTAATTTCATTTCTTAATCCCGATAAAAATCGGGACTGGCTGACAATCATTCAAATTTTCT
>JAYVZR010000194.1:0-14032 GCA_043783135.1 Ferruginibacter sp.
GTGCCTGCAGTTCGGCATACCGCTTTTTGGCTAAAGCTATAAAATTTGCTTCTGTCATCACTGATTGGTTGGTTTCGCTAATTTAGACATTTTTTACTGCGACAATTTTAAATGCACCCCACCGCTTTTAGCGTCTGTGCAAAAAACACTACCTTTGTAACCTGCACCGCTTTTATAATACGGCAAGTTGTAAGCCGATGTGGTAAATAAATTTGCTTCGCTGATTCAGAAAATGCAACGTCTTTCCAGCCCCATAAAAATTAAACCATTCAATGGCTTTTAAAAAATTAGAATTAATTGAACCTATCCTAAAGGCATTAACCGATGAAGGATACACAACACCCACACCCATTCAGCAACAATCCATTCCTTTGATATTAGAAAGGCGAGACCTGCTGGGCTGTGCACAAACAGGTACCGGAAAAACGGCGGCATTCGCCATTCCTATTTTACAAATTTTACACGAAGAAAAAACACAGGAACGTGGTGTAAAACATATCAGGGCGCTTATACTGACCCCAACAAGAGAGCTGGCCATACAAATTGATGAAAGTTTTGCGGCCTACGGAAAATATACCGGCTTAAAACATGCGGTAATTTTTGGGGGTGTATCGCAATTACATCAAACCAATCAATTACAAAGAGGGGTAGATATTTTAATAGCTACACCAGGCAGGTTACTCGATTTAATGAGTCAGGGTTATATTGGCCTGCAGCATTTAAAAATATTTGTATTGGATGAAGCCGACAGAATGCTTGACATGGGTTTTATACACGATGTAAAAAGAGTAATCATAAAACTACCGGTAAAAAGGCAAACCCTTTTCTTTTCTGCCACCATGCCACCAGAAATTCAAACACTGGCAAATGTATTATTAACCAATCCTTCAAAAGTAGAAGTAACACCGGCTTCCTCTACTGTTGATGCTATTGACCAGAGTTTATACCTGGTGGATAAAAACAATAAGCCCGGCCTGTTATTGTATCTTTTAAAAAATAAAGAAATAGTTACTGCACTGGTGTTTACCCGTACCAAACATGGAGCAGATAAAGTGGTAAAGATGTTGCATAAAGAAAATATTACCGCCGCGGCCATACATGGAAATAAATCGCAAAATGCAAGGCAAAATGCATTAAGTGATTTTAAAAATGGCCGCCTGCGGGTGTTGGTAGCTACCGATATTGCTGCAAGGGGAATTGATATTGACGACCTGACACATGTTATTAATTTTGAGCTTCCCAATGTTCCTGAAACGTATGTACATCGTATAGGCCGTACCGGCAGGGCGGGCAATACAGGCATAGCTATGTCATTTTGCGATCATGAAGAAAAAACAGAACTGAAAGACATCCAAAAACTGATTGCTAAAAATATTCCTGTTATAGATAGCCACCCTTATCCATTAAGTGAAGGCTCATTTATACCGCAGGTAGCGGGACCTAAAATAAAAACGTTTAACCGCAGCCGCCGCCCTCAGCAATCAGGCAACCGTGGAGGCAGGAGCAGTCAAGGATCGCAACGTACCGGCAACAGATAAATTTTTTGCAATAATAAAAAAGAGGCTGCCCTTTTGAGACAGCCTTTTTTTATGTATAAGTTTGAAAAGTTTTAAACCAGTTTCATATTTACCGGGTCCCAATTAATAATTTTCTTTTTGAAATAACTTTCATTACAGGATAAAGCAGGAGCTGCAGCCCTGAAGCCAAATGTTGCATCTTCTACAACCGGTTTACCTGTTCTGATTGAATCAAAGAAATTGGTGAAATGATCAAGGTGTTCATCATAATTCTGTGGGGCTTTGAAGGTGACATCTTCTTTGATTGGCCTTTTTCTCTGCGCAGCTGTCCATTTTGCATCATACTCTTTTTGCATCTCATCCTTCATACTCTTGGAGAAGGTAAATAATGAATCGTAGCCGCCAAACCCCGGAGCTTCCGGCATAAGGCTATGACGAATAGTAATGTCATTTTCTTTAACATCCATCACCCCTTCAGAACCTACCAGCCTGATTACTTCCTGGCCACCTGTTCCGCTGATAAAATTAACCTGCAGGGTTAATTGAAAAACTGGGTGTTCTGGTGTTTCGCCGTATTGCATTACGCCCGCCATTACATCTGGCATGTTTCGCCCATCTTTCCAATAACTGATTTGGCCAGAACCATAAATAGTTTGTGGCCCTTTGGAGTTGGTGATAAAATGAGTACCACTCAATAAGTGAATAAACAAATCTCCAGCTACACCAGTACCTACTTCTTTATATGCCCGCCACCAGAAAAATTTCTTTGCATCAAAGGCCATTTTTTCTGTGGCTTCAATAAATACATCCCAGTCTAATGTTTCGGGGCTTGCATCTTTAGGTATGGTGTATTCCCATGCACCTATTGAACCCTGCCTGTCGTACACCGCATTTACCATGTTTAATTTTCCAATTTCACCGGCAGCTAATAATTCTTTTGCTTTAGCCAACCCAATACTACTTACACGCTGGCTGCCTACCTGGAGCACTTTTCCGTATTTCTTTTGCGCATCAATTACACCATGGCCCTGGTCAATTTTATATACCATTGGCTTCTCACAATAAACATGTTTTCCTTTGGCTAAAGCATCGATGGTTATGCGGGAGTGCCAGCAATCTGTTGTAGCAATTATAACTGCATCAATATCTGTTTTGCTTAATAAATCTTTATAGTTCCTGGTGGTGTACAAATCTTTACCAAACATTTCTTTTGCATTTTCTAATCTGCCGGTATACAGGTCGCAGATACCAGCAAGTTCTACGCCCGGAACTTTTAAAGCCGTTTCCAAATCAAAATGGCCCTGCACACCAAAACCAATTACACCCAGCCGGATTTTATCTCCGGATGATATTTTTCTTTCATAAAATAAAATTCTTTCTTCTGCCTTTTGCCGGGCAGCAAGCGATTGCAACGGCGAAGCAGCAGTTATTAATGTGGCAGCGCCAATTTGTTGTAGAAATTTTCTACGGGATTTTTGATTTGACATAGCAGTCGTTTTGGTTATTTAATTATTAAACTGAATAGTTTACAAAAGTAGTCTGTTTACCAAATAAATGGGTTTGCTTTTCGTGTGTAATATAAGAAATAAAACCAATTCACTTATTATCAGAAGAAGGATTTCCAAACCAATTTGAACAATCATTAAAATTAAGTTGATTCACATACTCCGAAACCTCAACGGATTTATTTGCACATGCTTTTAAAGAAGATGTTGAATTTACGTTTGTAGAATTCTTCTATGGTCTCCACCTTACCCATCTCCCACAAACATACTAATTTCAAACGGTTATTTTATTGGGGCATATTTTTTATTGAAATAGTAAAATCAATATTGCTTTCCAGATAAGTTTCTAATATTTTCAACCTGCAAATCAATTGTATTTGCCAAAGCTTATATAACGATTATCAAAGCAATGATTACGATTTTCAAACAAGTGCTATTTTCAGTTGAGTGTATTGACTAATGTGTTTGACTTGTACTGCCTCTGAAATGAATGTAAAAATTATTTGGATTAGTTGAGGATTGCGGATATTTTAGTATTGGCAGCAATAACTTTCTTGCAAAATATTATCAGAAAGCATCTAAAAATATTTAAAATAGAATTTCATTATAGTGAATATCAATTATCAAAAGAATGGAGAATTCTTGAAAAGGCAATCAATGAACTTAGTGAAAACGAGGATATTAAACTGACAACTTCTCCGGAGTATGTTATTGGATATATAACAAAACAGCTTTTCCAAAGTAAGTCCGTCTCACATCCTGTTTATAAAATACTTCAAGACCTGGAAGCTGCGAAAATTCATTATAGATTAGAAAGGTATAGAGAAGATACAATAATGATTTGTTTAACTGTTGTCGGTGCAAGAATAGAAATCGAAGTATTTAATAACGGAAATATTGAAACAAGCATATTTAATGGCAATGAAGATATAGTTTCAGGAATAGAACCTGTAAACAAAATAATTGCTGAAAATCGAGATTGAGTATTATTGTAAAGTGGTTCGCCCTGATATAAGTAAGGTCACCACAATTCAATCACAAATGAATATTAAGTAACACTGCATTAAACATCATCCAATATATGCTATGCCTTAATAACAAATTTTCGTAACATTGTAGTATGTTTTACAGGCGAAAAATCATATTAGCTTTAATGCAAGCGTTTGACGGAAATCTACCTAAAATATCCTTGCAAAAACTCCTTTTCTTATTTGCAATTAGACAAACAAAACCTTGCTATGACTTTGTTCCCTATCATTATGGATGTTATTCGTTTTCAGCGAATGCTGACTTAAGAGCTATGGTAGGACACGGCTTGTTATCAGAGGAAAATATTAGTCTTACAAAACTTGATAAGATTAATTATGTAGCAACCCTAACCGAAACTGATAAAAAAATACTTACTGATATAAAAAACACATATGGTAAGTCAAGCTCAGATTCTTTAATGAAATTGACTTACTTAAATTATAAATACTTCGCAATTAACAGTATTAAAGCCAGAGAAATTTTGACTGGCAAACAGTATTTAGAGGTTTTAAAAATAAAACCTAAAAGCAATAAAACAATTTTATTCACCATTGGTTACGAAGGAATTTCACTTGAAGAATATTTAAACCGGTTAATTAAAAATGATGTGAAAGTTTTAGTCGATGTTCGGAATAATCCTTTAAGTATGAAATTTGGTTTTTCAAAGACCCAGTTAAAAAACTTCTGTTCAAGTCTTGATATTGAATATTTACACATACCCGAAGTCGGTATCCAATCAGGCCAAAGGCAAGAATTAAATTCGCAATCAGACTACGACAAACTTTTTGAAACGTACAGGAAAATAAATCTAACAACAACAACAAGATATCAAGACCAAATTTTAAATCTGCTTAAACATAAAAAACGGATCGCTTTAACATGCTTTGAAGCAAATATTTGTCAATGCCACAGAAAGCACTTAGCAGAAGCCATTACAAATCTTCCTGAATGGAATTATGAATTAAAACATATTTGATATGGCTTTGACTAAAGCCCTTATTGCAGTAAAAACCTACCCTACCCTTTCTAACAAATATAATGAACTTGTTTGTACTGCAGGTTTTACAGAGGATGGTAGCTGGGTAAGAATTTATCCGATTCCCTTTCGTAAACTTGATTACGATAAACAATACAGTAAATATGATTGGGTTGAAGTTGACCTTGAAAGGAACACTTCGGATTTTCGTTTAGAAAGTTTTAAACCAAAGTCAATCGAAACAGCATTTAATATTGTTTCTCATTTAGATACTGGGGATAGTTGGCGATTAAGAAAAGAAATTGTTCTGCAAAATGTTCATACAAATATGATAATGCTTATTGCAGAGGCAAAGGATCAAAACAAATATACTTCACTAGCAGTATTCAAACCAAAGGAAGTTCTAGACTTCATAATAGAAAAGGCAGAACGAGAGTGGGATAAGAAAAAATTAGATAAACTTAAAGCGAATGCCCAGCAACTAAACCTTTTCAAAAACTCTGATAACCCATTCGAGGTTGTACAAAAACTTCCATATAAATTTTCTTTCAAATTTACCAGCGATGATGGAATTGTAAGAACCCTTATGATTGAGGATTGGGAAATTGGCGCTTTGTATTGGAATAGTTTGAAACGACATGAAGGAGATGAAACCAAAGCTTGCGCAGATGTAAAAGCAAAATATTTTGATGATTTTGCAAAAACGAAAGACCTCTATCTATATTTAGGTACTACTCGTGAGTTTCATTTAATCGCACCAAACCCATTTGTAATAATTGGGACATTTCATCCAAAAAAAATAATACAAACCTCATTGTTTTAACGCAAAAAAATAAACATTGCACAAGGCTGCATATGCTTTCCAGTCCGATATAATAAGTCAGCCACAAATCAATCCGAAATGGAGATTAAACAATATTCATTTCAGATTACCCAATCATTTTTATTTTATTGTAATTTTGTGTACAAATAATTATTTATGTCGTCCCTTATACTTACAATAATACAAACAGACCTCAGGTGGGAAGATAAAGCGGCTAACCTGCAGCGGCTAAAGGAAAAGATTGATGCTATTGAAGAAAGAACAGAAATAGTGGTGCTGCCAGAAATGTTTACCACCGGCTTTAGTATGGAGCCAGAATTATTTGCAGAATCAATGGAAGGAGAAACAATGCAGTGGATGAAGGATATTGCAGCCAACAATAAAATAATTGTTACCGGAAGTGTTATGATTAAAGAGAATGACGACTATTTTAACCGCCTTATATGGATGCTGCCCAATGGGCAATATGGCTATTATGATAAGCGCCATTTATTTGCCTATGGCGAAGAAGACAAACATTTTACGGCAGGCAATAAAAGATTGATAGCCTCAGTAAAGGGCTGGAAAATAAACCTGCAAATTTGTTATGATTTAAGGTTCCCGGTATGGAGCAGGCAGCAATCTGCCGAAACAGAAACCGAATTTGACCTGTTGATTTATGTTGCCAACTGGCCCGAAAGAAGGAGCCATGCATGGAAAACACTTTTATGTGCCAGGGCCATAGAAAACCAGTGTTATGTAGCGGGTGTAAACCGTGTAGGAAAAGATAATAAAAACAATTACAGCGGCAATAGTTTAGTGATTGACCCGATGGGACAGGTACTTTACCATATGGCCGATGAGGAAGATGTGTTTACCATTACCCTGCAAAAAGAAGAAGTAAATAAAGTAAGGATGCAGTTTCCATTCTGGAAAGACGCTGATGATTTTACCATCAATTTATAAGGACTAATCAGTACCGTTATTTTCTTTTATAAGCCCCTTTACCGTTTTCATTTTTATATCAACATTGTTCCGCACGTCTGCTACCGTTGGGCGTATATAAATGTCCGGAGCAACACCCAATCCCTTTTTGTCTGCATGGTTAAATTGAACTATTTTAAAAAATGGCAAACGCACCCGTAGTTTTGTTTGCGGCAAAGTAATATCCGGAATCAATAAACCGCTGTTTCCATACCAGCCACCACCAGCTTCTTCGCCGGCAAGGGTTATATTGCTTTGACCTTTTACTGCATTGCAAAAAATAGTAGAGGCAGAAAAACTAAGGCCGCCAATCAATATATACACTTTGCCATCAAAATGATTATCGGTTTTTGGATAAAACCAATGGCGTTCCCAATAACCAAAATGATAATTGCCATCTTCTTTCTTTTTGGTTACAAAAGCTAAACCAATATTATCCCAAAAACCTTTACTGATATATTTTGTATAAGGGTTAAATGATTTTGCAACAGCATAAGCGCTGTCTGCAACTTTAAAACGGCTGTTGCGTAAATACTTTGTAAGCAATACACTCATATTAATATCGCCGCCACCATTATTACGCAGATCGATTATTACATTTTGTATTTGCTGTTGTTTTATTTTTTTAAATGAATCTTTTATAAATGAACGTAAATGTTTGCCGCCACCATTGCTGAAAGTATTTAAGGTAATGGTAGCCGTATTAAGGCTGGTATCAATGGCCAGTGAACGATAATTTTCCCTGCGGTCTTTTTTTGTTTCCCCGGATGGCCTTCTAAATTCCTGCGGGGCTTTACCTTTTTTATTAGTGGTATCAATAACCGGGACGAACATGGGTAATAAAGTAGTTTTTGCCAGGCCCATACTATCGATATAACCAACCCTGTAATTTTTATAAATGCCGTACACATTGCGATGGAAGTAAGGGAAATTATTACTGATGCGGATATAATTTACATTTTCAGCATACCCGTCTAATGGCAGGTATTGAAACATTTGCAGCATCATCTGGTTGGCAGTTAAACCATTTATGGAAGTAATGATGGTGCCTCTTTTTATTATGGAATCTTTTCGGTTAAGGTTGCCCGTTACAACCATCGTATCACCAAGTATTTTAAGAAACAATGGAAACGAAGGAATGGCTTTATCTCTTAAATAATTATTCCAGTCTTTGCTCATACTAAAACTGGTATGACCGCAATGGATTTTTTGTATTAGCGGCGCCAGAACCTGCCAGCCAAACTGAAGTTCTGTCATTGAATCGGAAATACTATTATACCCACTGTCAAAATAATAATTCATGCTGTCTTTGGGAGTATACCAATACAGTGCCGGGTGCTTTTTTTCGAGTATGTTTCTTAATGTTGAATAGTCTTCCTGCAATTCCTGCCGGGGATATTTTTTGCTGGGATCATAGTGCTGATTGCTTACAGCACAGCTTGCACCTATTATCACGACAAACAAAAGGGGTAAGAAAAACTTTTTTATCATGTACTAAGTTGCTATTGTATAAATAAGGCAGTTATAAAACGGATTTTTTTAATAGATTATTGCTGTTATTTATTCATATGGTTCCAGCCCTGGGCAACTAGTTTGTGTTTATTGCCACCTCTTGTAAGTATATGTGTACTTTCTTCCTGCTCAGTCATATACCCTATCACGCTTATCTGTTCGTTTAAAACAATTTTATCGTAATCATTTTGCGAAAGCGTGAATAATAATTCATAGTCTTCACCTCCGCTTAAGGCGCAGGCTGTTGGGTCAAGCTCTAATGTATAGGCAAACTGGCGTGCTTCTTCATGTATGGGTATTTTATCTTCATAAATAACACAGCCAAGATTACTTTGCTTACAAATATGCAGGGCTTCGCTGCTGAGGCCATCGCTTACATCTATCATAGATGTTGGTATAATATCTTTCTCTGCAAAAAATTCGATAATGTCTTTTCTTGCCTCTGGCTTTAACAAGCGGCCAACAATGTATGCCTGGTTTTCAAGATCGGGCTGTGCACCTGTTTCTGCAAAAATTCTTTTTTCTCTTTCTAAAATGGTCAGGCCTAAAAAAGCGCCACCCAAAAAACCACTTACACAAAGCAAGTCGCCTTTTTTGGCGGTACTTCTTTTTACAAACTTATCAGGACTAACTTCTCCAATTGCCGTAACAGAAATTACAAATCCCTTTTGCGAAGAAGTAGTATCACCACCAATAAGGTCAACTCCATATCTTTCACAAGCTGCGTATACACCTTCATAAAATTCATCTAAAGCTTCCAGGCTAAAGCGGTTGCTGAAAGCGATGCTCAGCGTTATTTGTGTAGGCGTAGCATTCATTGCATATATATCGCTGATATTTACTACCACGCTTTTATAGCCTAAATGCTTTAGCGGTGTGTACATCAGGTCGAAGTGGATACCTTCAACCAGCATATCGGTAGTTACTACAATTTGTTTACCGAAATGATCCAGTATGGCAGCATCATCGCCTACGCTTAAAATAGTGGAAGCATTTTTTGTTTCATTATTTTGGGTAAGGTGATCAATTAAACCAAACTCGCCTAAAGCATTTATTTCTGTTCTTTCATTACTCATATTGCAAAACTATTTTAATATAAATTGACTATGGGTTAATACAGTCATTTTTAAATTTATAGGATTAGGCATTTAGTTCGCCAAGCCTTTATTCTATTTTGTGAGACCCTACTTTCTTTTTTTTCTTGATAAAAAAAAGAAACAAAAAAAATCAAGGCTGCGAATAAAAAGGCTGAAATTTTCAACATAAACCTAAAATCAAGAAACTCGCCGCCATATTATAATACTTTCCAGCTTATGCTGGCTCAAACAGCCTTGATTTCTTAACGGCTTATGTTGAAAATTTCTAGCACTTTTTATTCGAGGCCGCAGCCATCATTCTTTTGCGAAGTAAATGCCAAATCATGTAAATTTATTTAACTGTTTCCATAAAAGGAACAAAAGAATTTTCCAATCTGCATTATACCTAAACCTCATTGCCATTTACTATTCCCAGCATTTCCTCATGTATTTTTCCATTGGTAGCCAATATATGCGGTTGATATATTGAATAATCATCTCCTTTAAAATTGGTTACTTTACCACCGGCTTCTTCTACAATTAAAAAACCTGCTGCACTATCCCAGGCATTTAATTTATGTTCATAAAAACCATCAAACCTGCCTGCTGCAACCCAGCATAAATCAATGGCAGCACTTCCTAAACGCCTTACCGGCACACCCTTTCTGATTAATTTTTCAAATACCTGCAAAGGCCCGTTGGGGGTATCAAGATAAGTATACGGAAAACCGGTAACCAGGCAACTGTTTACAACGGCAGTTTTATTGCTAACACTTATTTTTTTATCATTCAGCGAAGCGCCAAAGCCAGTCTGCGCAAAATAAAATTCATCCATCAGTGGATTGTACACGGCACCCATAATAATTTTTCCGTTGTATTCAAGGCCGATACTTACGCAACATATAGGGATACCATTGGCAAAATTGATAGTGCCGTCAATAGGGTCAATTATCCATTTATATTCGCTATCCATTTTTATTTCACCGGCCTCTTCGCTTAAAATAAAATGGTTTGGAAAATCATTTTTTATCACTTCAAAAATGGCTTTTTCAGATGCATGGTCTGCTTCTGTTACAGGGTTGTTGATACCTTCCTTATTGGTGATTTTAAAATCGCCACCAAAAAAACGCATCAACTCTTTTGCACCTGCTTCTGTTGCCTTTAGTAGTGTATTTTTTATCATGTTGCAAATATAAGCTGCGAAGGGAGATTTAGCCGTTAAGGCGTTAAGCCGTTTAATTTAATGCGTTTACCCCTTCCGTAATTAATGCGTTAACTAATCTACGAGATATACCAACGCCCCGCATAACAGAATACCCGCATTCCCTTTGGGGGATTGTAGGGCATTTTACCCGTTTAACGAGCCCATTATCTGCTCCGGATATCGTAACCCTTTTACCGCATCTTTCGGAAAAATACTATCCAGCATATTCAGTTCTTCTCTTGTAAAGCCAACACTCAGTGACCCGATGTTTTCTTCTAAATATTTAATTCTTTTAGTGCCGGGAATCGGGAACAGGTAGTTACCTTGTGCCGTTACCCATGCAAGCGCCAGTTGCGAAGTAGTGCAACCTTTTTGTTTTGCCATTGCTTCTACCTGTTTAACCAGTTGAAGATTTTTTGTAAAATTTTCTCCCTGGAACCGCGGTGAGAGACGTCGGTAGTCGTTAGCATCAAAGTCTTCAAAAGTTTTTATCTGGCCTGTTAAAAACCCCCGTCCCAAAGGACTGTACGGAACAAAGCCAATCCCCAATTTTTTACAGGTTTCTAAAATGCCATCTTCAGGCTCTCTTGTAAATAAAGAGTATTCGCTTTGCACAGCACTTATAGGGAATGTTTTATGCGCATTGCGTAAAGTTGTTTCTGATACTTCCGACAATCCGATTCCCCTTACTTTTCCTTCCTTTACCAACTGTCCCATAGCGCCGATTGTTTCTTCAATTGGTGTTGATGGGTCAACCCTGTGCAGGTAATACAAATCAATAAAGTCTGTACCCAGCCTTTTTAAACTTCCTTCGCAACTGGATTTTACATATTACGGTTTGCCGCTAAAGCCACGTTTGGCGGGATTTGCAGGGTCTCTTAAAATACCAAATTTTGTTGCCAGTGTAACCTGTTTGCGAATTCCTTTTAGTGCTCTACCAACCAGCTCCTCATTAATATAAGGCCCATACATATCGGCAGTATCCCAAAAATTTACGCCCAGTTCAAATGCACGGTGCAATGTTTTAATGGATTCCACATCATTTCTTGTACCATAGAATTCACTCATCCCCATACAACCGAGGCCGAGTTGTGAAGCGGTTAAGCCCTGTGAGCCCAATTTGCGTGTTTCCATAATTTTAATTTTTGTAAAGTTATTGTCAATTACTTGTAGTATTTTGAATAGTGCTATAAAAAATCGTATTTCGTACACCTAAAACAATTGGTATTGCAACTGTCTGTTATTATAGTTAATTACAACGTAAAATATTTTACCGAGCAATGTCTTTACTCAGTTATCAATGCCAGTAAAAATATAACGGCAGAAATTATATTGATTGATAACAACTCCACTGATGAAAGCAGGCATTTTTTTGCAGGAAAGTTTCCCACTGTACAATTTACCTGGAATATAGATAATGTTGGTTTTGCAAAAGCAAATAATATTGCGCTAAAAAATGCAAAAGGCGAGTATATTTTATTTTTAAACCCCGATACAATTATACCTGCGGATTGTTTAGAAAAGTGCATTGCATTTTGTAAAACTAAAAACGCTATTGGCGGGCTTGGTGTACATATGGTTGACGGAAACGGAAAGTTTTTAAAAGAAAGTAAAAGAGGTTTTCCTTCCCCTTCAACTTCCTTTTATAAATTGATTGGATTGGCTGCCTTATTTCCGAAATCAAAAATATTTGCAAAATATTATTTGGGCAACTTAAACGAAAATAAAAGCCATGAGATTGATGTTCTTTGCGGCGCTTTTATGATGCATCCTAAAAAGGTATTGGATATAACAGGGGGCTTTGATGAACAATTTTTTATGTATGGGGAAGATATAGACCTTAGTTACCGGATACAGAAAGAGGGTTACGTTAATTATTATTTCGCTGAAACAACCATCATTCATTTTAAAGGCGAAAGCACCAGGACCGGGGATTTAAATTATGCAAAACATTTTTATGGTGCCATGAGCATTTTTGTACAAAAGCATTATAGCAGTAACAGGTCTTTTATATTTAATGCTGTTATTCATGCTGCTATCTGGTGCAGGGCAATTCCTTTGGTTATAGGGAGTTTATTCAAAAAAATATTTAGTAAAGCGGATAAATAAAATAGGATGTAATTCAAACCTGGTGTAGAAGAACAAGTGATTGGTGTCTCACCACTCAGGGAGAAGGCTCTCCAGCCCAGATTACTTAGGTTATTTGTTGTACAAATTTTATAAAAGGTCTGCTATTTTTTACGCAACAGCTTACACCAATTTAAAGGTTTTGATGTCTTCATTGTTCCTTTACAACTGTTTTTTAAATACACCTTCCTCCTTCCTGTATGCCACCGGCGAAATACCCATTTGCTGTTTAAATAACCTGGAAAAATAAAAGGGGTCATCAATACCAATTTTAGAAGCTACTTCATTGATACGAAGTTCGCTGAAATGTAAAAGTTGGCAGGCCTGCTGTATCCTCAGGTAGTTAAAATATTCTATAGGGGCATAACCGGTGTCCTGTTTAAATTTTCTGGAGAAAAAGGAAACTGATAAATGAGCGGCCTGGGCAATATTATCCAGCGTGATTTGCCGGGACAAATTTTGCTGCATAAATAAAATGGCCTTGTTGCTTGCATTCGGCACCAGTGCAGGCAATGGGTGCTGTATAAATTGTTCTGGTATAATAAAACTTGCAAAATAATACTGCAGCAAAAGATTGGCAAAAAGTAAATTGGCTGCACTATACCCTTTTAACAAAACGGCAGCAATTTGTTTGAAGATAGCATCTCTTTTTTCTGAGAAACCAACCTGTATACCTTTTACCAATTTGCCTTTTTCTTCTCCCATAATGGCTTTAACGCTTTCATTGCACTGGCTGCCAAGAAAGTGGAACCAGTATATTGTCCATGGGTTTTCAGTATCAGCACCGTAAGCATGTGGTATTCCTGTTGGTATCAGGTAAGCCTGTCCGGCTTCAAGCGTTACTTTGCTTTTTTTAAATTGTAACCAGCCTTTTCCATCAGTGCAGTATAATAATATTACCTGCGAAATACCTGTTGGCCGCTGATAATAATGGTGCATAGCTTTTGGATAAAAGCCCATCCTGGCAATAAACAGTGTATTAATAAGGGGCAATTTTTGGCTTTGTGCAATCGCAACTTTGGGAACCTCAATAATAAGTTCCCCCTGAAAGCCCCTGCTTTTTTGAACAGTCTTAATCACAGTTACCTTTTAAGTGAGGCATAAAATTAAGGGTAAAATAATCTATGTTTAAAATAAAATTATTCATTTAAAATAGACTGGAATAGTTCAATTTTAAATTTCAGGGTTTTTCCATATTAATAACTCACTTTACGCAAAATAAAACCTAAACTTGCCTTGTAAAAATAACTGATTGTGGAAAACTTTGTAGACTTATACACAGACTATCTGATATGCTCCA
>JAYVZR010000195.1:0-14004 GCA_043783135.1 Ferruginibacter sp.
TCGTAAGGCAGGGTTGCTTTTTTTAAGTGCGGTAAGTGCTTTTACAATATCTTCTTTTGTACTAAGGTCCTCAAAGCCCGCTGCTAAATTTACACCGCAGCTCCTGAAAGTTTTTCTGCTGCCCGATTTTGACCCTTCATAAAATTTGTCAGGGTCGGTACCAAACAGCGGAATGCCCAAATGTACCGCCAGTGTTTTTTCAAGGCCAGTGATATTATAACAGGTAAGGTGTGCAGCATCAGGGTTACTGATTAATTGTCTTATATGTTCTATAAGCCTTGGCCGTTCCAGTATTTTTTGTGTTAGTGGTTTTATAGAAGCATCATAACAATTGATCATGGTAAGCCTTTTTCTTGCATGGTGGCCGGTGATGCCGGGTAAAAGATGCAGGTAATAATCAATGATGCTGTCGGCTACGGGCAAGCTGGTTACATAAATAATTTTTGTAAGCGGCATGCGTAACAGCATCAGCAGGCAAAGCATTCTTTCTTCATAATGTACTGCGCCTTTTACTTTAAGTAATATATCCTGGTCAAGCGAAAGTGAAGGAAGAATAACAACAGTACGTGGCGCCAGTTTATCAGGGAAAATTTTTTCAAACTGGTGTCCGAAGCTTACTTGAATTTGCTGGAAGGCCATTCTTTCTGCCTCGGAGCCGGGTGGTGGAAATTCATGTGCTGCCGTGAACATTTTTCTTTTATCGTTATTATTGCTCATACAGTATGTTTATATTGTTTTCTACAATTCTGTTCTTCTAATTTTTATTTAAAGTTATAATATCTGCCAATTGTTTCAAACAGGAATTGTTTTTGGCGTATACGGGATGCTCAAAAGTGGGGCCCAGCTGTAATTTTAGGCCTTAAATATAGTGGGGTAATAAATGAGCGAATACTTTTTTATAGTGGAGACTTTTAAAAAACAGTTTCATACAAAGTGCACTACGAAAACAAAGTTAACAAAGTAATATATAACTCTTTTTCTTTGTGTACTTTGCATCCTTTGCCTCTTTGTGTGAAACTATCTTTAGCAGGTTATTCCAAAATCCTTTCTTCAATTTTTCCGGTTGCTTTGTTTTTTAGTATCAGTTTTTTTGCGCCATAATGCGTCATTTCTTCTTTTACAAGATAATGATCTGCATCATATTCTATCAGGTTGCTTTCTTTGGTTAAACCTGTCCTGCCACGCCATATGTCTAACTGCACCGGCTCCCATAGTTTTGTTTTGGCCGATTTATACGCTGCATCAATTACTGCATTTACCACATACCCATCATAAAAAGTTTCACGGGGTGCTTTCTTCTCTTCAAAACTTTTAAACATATCTGTAAACATATGATTGTAACCAAGGTCATTTACTTCATCACCCACAGGAAACAACCAACCAGTATTACTTTCAGATTTTTCAGATACATAATCTGCTCCTTTGCCTGTAGTAAACATTTCCAGGCCGGTACGTAAAAAGTTATTGATCCAGATGGTACCTTCTGTACCCATCACTTCATCTCTTAAATCAAGTCCGCCACGAAATGTCCAGCTTACTTCAAGCTGCCCGATAGCGCCATTCTGATATTTTACAAGGGCGATGGCATGGTCTTCTGCATCAATGGGTTTTACCTGTGTGTCGGCCCAGCACATCACTTCAACAGGCAGTATATCTTTACCAATAAAACTGCGGCCAATTTCTATACAGTGGCAACCAAGATCGAGTATGCAGCCACCTCCGGCCTGCTCAATATTCCAGAACCAGTCGCTATGGGGGCCAGGATGTGTTTCCCTGCTTTTTGCCCATAATATTCTGCCCAGTGCACCACTCTGCACACTTTGAAAAGCTTTTATAAATTTGGGTGTGTACACCAGGTCCTCCAGGTAACCATTAAAAATACCGGCTGCTTCTACAGCCTGTAACATGCGCAAAGCCTCTGCGCCATTGCGCCCCAAAGGTTTTGTAGTTATTACTGCTTTTTTATGTTTGCAACAAAGCATTACTGCTTCTTCGTGTACATAGTTGGGCAATGCAATGCAAACCATATCTACATCGGGGTGGGCAATAGCCGCTTCCATATCCGTAGTAAAATGCGTACACCCATAATCGGCGGCAAACTTTTTTGCATTTTCTTCTTTACGTGCATAGATGCTTACAATTTTGTCTTTACTGCGCTGGCCCTGTATGGACTCTGCATAAAAACGACCTATAAAACCTGAACCTAACATGGCAATCCGTATCATATAATTTTTTTTATTTGATTAAAATAGAAGCTGTTTAATTTTTGTTCGTGCTAAAGAAACGATTTTTTATTTAAAACAAAAAACAAATCGCTGCATTTGAAGCACTATTTTATGTGTCTATCTCTATATCATAATTATTCAAAAGCCCTACCACATCGGGTAATGAAAATTTTGCTTTTTTTATATTGTTTTGTTCGGGATTGATTGAGTAATTAATGGCCGTTCTAAAATCTGCTTTTTGCAGCATTGTTTTTTGAAATATTGTTTTATACAGGTCGCAGTTTTCAAATACTGAGCCGCTTAAATCGGCTTCTGTAAAATCTACTTCTTCCAGTTTGGTTGACCTGAATATTGTTTTTTTAATTTTCAGTTTATAAAAAGAAGAAAGCTGCAGCACGCAATTGTTGAAACTAACGGCAAAAAGAAAATCTTTACAGGTATTAAAATGCAGGCCCAATAATTTGCAGTCGTTAAATTTAATATCCCGCATTCCTGTGCTGGTCAAATTTGTCAAACTAAAATTGCAGCCATTAAATTCGCAGTCAATAAAATTGATGGCAGATAAATTGGCATTGGAAAAGTTACAGTTAAAAAACCCGCAGTTTTCGTAGTCATGGCCCAACAGTTCAATTTCTGCGAAGTTGATATTTGTAAAACTTTCTTCTTCGATATAATTTTTTTCCATGCTGTGTTTTAGTTGTACTATTGGGTGACAGCTTAGTTCGTGCAGTTGTGCAATTAGTTGATGTTTGTTTGTCCAGCACTAATATTGCTTATGTTGTACGCCGTTTAAGATTCATCTAAATTTATTTTGGCTAATAAATTTTCTAACTCTTGAATTTTTAATTTGCTTTTCTCGATTCCAGAACTAATTATTTCTTTTGCTGATTCCGGGTCCTCCATTATTGACCATTCAAAGTTAGCAAACTCAACATAGCCTTCGAGGTTAAATTCCTGTAAATTCACAAGGCTTTGAAATAAGTCTTCAATATCTTTTAAGGAATACTGGCCTGTTATCGCTTTGTCATTTGCTAGCTGCAATAAACTTGTAAAACAAATACCTAAAGCAGGATTGTATTGATTCTTTTCCAAAATGGAAGCAAGCTGCGTGATTACTTTGTCTGAATCTTTAGGGTCTTTAAAATTTTCAAATATTTTTGCAGGTGCTTTTATTGTCTCTATATTGTTTTGTATAAAACTGTCTATTACATTTTTTAATTTCATTGTTATTTTAATTGTTTCAAGCCAGTGTAATTTTTCCAATGGCGTTGGCTCAACATAGATTTTATGCCATGACTGTTTGTGCGGCGGTCTTTTTATTATCGGTAAAAAAGAGTGTAAACAATACAAGAACAGCAACTGCAATACCTGCAGGTATCATCCATACACTGCGCCAGTTTACTACACTGTCAATAGTGTAATGATCTTTTACAATACCGCTGAGCAGGGTTCCTATAAACATACCAATGCCATAGGTTGCCATGGTAATAATACCCTGAGCCTGGCTCTGTATTTTTAAACCCGCCTTACTATCGGTATAAATTTGGCCTGTAACAAAAAAGAAATCGAAGCATACTCCATGTAAAATAATGCCGGCATAAAACATCCACAAATTTCCACCTGCATCACCATAACCAAAACATAAAAAGCGAAGTGCCCATGCAGCCATACCAATTATAATCATCCATTTTACACCAAGCCTTCTAAAGAAAAACGGGATGAGGAGGATACACAAAGCTTCAGAAAACTGGCCCATTGTCATACTGCTGGTAACGTTATGCATGCCAGCATCGGTAAGGAATAAATTGGTAAAGCTGTAATAAAAAGAAAGTGGTATACATATAAGTATAGAGGCAATAAAAAATATTACAAATGATTTGTCTTTAAATAAAACAAACGAATCGCTGCCCAGTATTTGCGCCACAGTGCTTTTTGTTCCCTTTGCTTTTGGCGGTGTTTGGGGTAAAAAAAAACTAAGTGCGCCCAAAGCCAAAGATGCAAAAGCAGCAATCTTAAAAGTAAGGGCAAGGTCTTCTGTTTTAATCATAAATACTTTGTCAATCATTAGCCCGATAACAATCCAGCCGACAGTGCCCAGTACACGAATGGAAGGAAACTCTTTACCGGGGTCCTGCATTTGCCTGAAGGCAACAGAATTGGCCAGCGCTAAAGTTGGTGCATACATTAAAGAATACAATAGCAATATCCAGTAAAACCCATCTGGGTTGGTAATGCTGGTAATATAAAAAAGTAACAGAGCGCCGGCAAGATGTAAAACGCCCAGCACTTTTTGTGCAGAAAAAAACCTGTCAGCAATCATACCCACAAAAAAGGGAGAGAGGATGGTAGCAATGGCCATTGCGCTGTAGGCGGCACCTACCTGTACTCCGGTGGCGTGTAAAACTTTATCAAGGTAAGTGCCCATGGTTACATACCATGCACCCCAGATAAAAAATTCAAGAAACATCATTGCGCTAAGCTGTAATCGGGTAGTTGATTTCATATAATGTAATAAATTTAAAAAATTGTTTCAAATGCTAACTTATCCATTTTAATGTTCACTTCAATACTTTACGGTTACATTTATTTTTTTGAAGAATTATCGGAGTAAAGAAGCAGTTTGCTTATGATGCCACAATTGCTGAAACAGAAGTGTATTTTATTGTATATAGAAATTATCCTCGTCCATATTTTCTATCCAATTGTATTCTATTTCAAAAGCAACTTTTCGGGCAAATTCAATTCCATGTATATCCTGCAGAAAACCCAGGGTCATATCCATGCCTGCACTTACACCGGCAGAAGTATAAAATTTTTCATCTTTTGTCCACCGGGCTTTTCTTATCCAGTCAACATGTTTTCCCTGTGTGGTAACCCAGTCAAATGCTTTTTTATTGGACGTAGCTTTTTTGCCATCCAGTAGCCCGGTTTTTGCCAATATTGCACTGCCGGTGCAAACCGTAAAAACAAATTTACTCAGTTGGCAAACTTCTGTAACCTTGTCGATGAGTTGAATATTATCAACTTCTTTTCTTGTTCCATGGCCACCGGGAATAAGAAAAATCTCTACTTGCTTTTTTATGGCTTCAATATTTTCTGTAACTATAGAAATTCCATGCTCATTTTTTACCAACCCCCCATGCATGGAACAGAATGAAATTTGGTAATAGTCTTTAAGCCTGCCCAATATTTCTACGGGCCCAAATACATCCAAAGTTTCAAAGTTGTCAAATAATAAAACGGTTACGTTCATTGATGCAGGTTTTTATTGTACAATTAAAAGTACAGGTTATATTTTGTGCGTCTCCAAAAAAAACTCCACAAATTTTAGCGAAAGGCTATTTCAATATTCATGAGGGGGGCAATGGTGAACAGTGAGCGGTGAGTAATAGTCATAAAATTAACTGAACATATCTCAATATTTTTTACAACTTAAAACAACAATACATGAACAATAAATGCTTTTTTCTTTTACGTAATGCCTTTTATTATTACAAGAAAATTTTCTCCGGGACTGATCACCGCTTTAATTTTATTTTCCCCCATCTGGTTTTGTGTATTTAAAACTGCCTTTACCGAAGGCGTAAGTACAAAAGATATTTCGCTTGCTTTTTTAAGTGGAGGGTTACTAATGTAATTTCCGATTGTTCTTCGTAAGATAAAGAACCTGCCTTTTTTCAAACAATAAAAACTTACCACATTAATTTATTAAGCGTAAAAGATATCATCTTTGATTATAAGATTCCATTTAGGGGTTGATGGGAACACCAACTCCGGTAGAGAGTATCCGGTGAATCGTTTTCAATACAGAAGAGTAGTATACCATCAGTACATGCACAGGTACAAAGAAGCGGGTTGTGTCGGCAAAAGACACAATAGACGAGCGGGCGGGAATAATAGTAAAGTCCATTGGAGTGTATAAAACACTACAGGATATTTTGTTTAACTGATCTGCATCACTATTTAAATCCTGAAGAAAAAGGCTGTCGGGCAGCATTTGACGTGTACCAGCTCTGCTAAAAAGGTGTGCAGTCAATGTGCCATTATGTGGAGTAGAAATTGAAATAAATTTATCTGTTATTAAAAGTCCGCCAAGACGTTGCAAGTAGTAGCGACAAATAAGGCCACCCATACTAAAGCCAACAAGATCTATCCTGTCAGTTGCCGGAATAGTGTTTTGAATAAATATTTCCAGCTGTTTAGCCAATTCTTCAAGTGGTATAGTCCCATTGCTGGGGAGTAATGTTGGCGTTAATACATTATGTCCCCGACGTTTAAGGTATGTTGACATATGACCCATTCGGCGTGCATTATCTGTGAACCCATGAACCAGTATAATTGTGTTCTTAATGCTCATATGGTGCAGGTAATTTAGTTTGTGAAGAAGAGCATTTGTTGTTTGTTATTCTTGCCAGTTATTTTAATTGAACATGGATATGATCGTCGTGTCTTACAAACGGCAATCTATGAAATTTGATTTTGTCTATACTTATTTTGAGTGTCTTTTATTTCATGCATGAATTATCCTTCATTACACTCATTTCGCCAGACATATTGGTAACATTCGTAAACCCATTTTGGGTTAGTAAATAACTTGCCTGCGGACTTCGGTGGCTATGGGAGCAAAACACTATTATTTCTTTATTTTTCAGATGACTTATACCCGAAAGCCCGCTCTGCAATTCCTGCACAAGGATATTAATGGCATTTTTTAAACCTCCAAAATCAGGATTTGCTTTTCCTTCAAATTCTTCCTTTGTGCGAACATCTAACAATACCACATTGGGATGTTTTTGGATATAGTCACAAATTTCAGCAGGGCTGATATTTTTAAAAGTAACCGCAGATTTTTTTATCAGGTTCATTTGGCAATGAACACATTTGCAGGGTTTGGTGCACACTTCATTATCGCAGTCCACCCGCAGAGTAGGCATTGATATTGTTCAACGGCGCCGGTTGCTTTTTGTTTTTCAGCCTGTGCAAAAGTACTGCTTATTAAAAACAATGCAAAGAAGTTAACAAGCGAAAATTTTAAAACAGCTATTGTTATTTTCATGATGATATCAATTTTTATATGACGTGGAGCAATTAATTTTTGTATTTGAATGCCTGCAAGAAGGTTAGAAATGCATATTAAAGTAACAAAATTTTCTGCTAATTATACTTTTTTTGATATCGGTTTCTTCTTTAACAATTTACCTAAGAGGTATAAAAAAGATATTACCATCATAAAAATGGTAATGCCTGACAATTCGGGCTTTGTTAAGTTTGACAGCAGCCATATAATTACACAAACAGACAGCAGCGGAATAATAACTCCACCGGGTACCCGAAAAGTCTTTTCTCCCGTTGCTGAACCATTTTTCCTGAGCTTTAAGGTTGCCAATACTATACCGAGATAAACCAGTAGTGAAGCTGCACTGGAAATTGTGGCCAATTGCCTGAAGCCGCCAAATACTGCAAACAAAAATCCCAGTGAGATATAAAATAAAATGGCAACATGTGGTGTAAAAAACTTTGGGTGCACCCTCGCCAATGGCTTTGGCAACAGCCCGTCTCTTGCACCTGCAAACAATATCCTGGGTATGGAAAGTATATCACCACCCATTGCGCCAAACATGGAAACAGCGGTTCCGGTAATTATCAAAGTAATACCCGCCTTGCCAAAAATAATACCGGCCACTGCAGCTAAAGGTGCATCTTTATGTGCTGTAATATTATTACCTAAAATTCCCTGGGTTACTAATTGAATAGCGATATATAAAATCAATACTCCAAAAATTCCCAACATTATTGCCAGCGGTACAGTGCGTTTTGCATTTTTTATTTCACCCCCATTGCTTAAAGGAGTTTCCATTCCCATAAAAGCAAAAAACAAAATCAACGATGCGGCTCCAACATTACTGATGGAAGGAGAGGTTGACCAGTGTAAATTTTCTAATGAAACAGAACCCGCTCCCACAACTACCAATAGCACCAGTGGAATAAGTTTAACAAATGTTGCCAATTCAATAAAGCGCACACCATGTTTTACACTTCGGATATTGATCAGGGCAAGGCCCCCGAAGATGAAAAGAAAAAATAATATCCTGTACATTTCGATACCTAAAAAAGGAAAAAAATATTTTAGAGTATCAGCCAATCCATTGGCAAGTGCAGCATCAGCCATTACGGAGGATCCAAACCAATATACATTATTGGCTAAAAAACCAGCATAAGGGCCAAAGGCATTTTCAATATAAGTATAGGTTCCCCCGCTGCAGATTGTCTTGCTTCCAAGCTCTGCAAAACACAAGGCTATTAAAAACATCAGCGCTCCGCAAACAAGGTAAGCTACAATTGCCGATGCACCCATTATTTCGGAAACAATGGCAGGTATGATAAATATTCCGGTGCCAACGGTGATGTTAAAGATTGCCAGCGTGAGTGACCTTACGCCGATTTCACGTTTGAGGTTTTCTTCTTTTATAACTGGTTCCATTAAAATTTGTTAGGAGTAAAATTTTACAGTTGTGTGTAAGATAGAATTAAATACTCGTTTACCATTTCGAGGTTCGTGTGGACACAAACCTCGGCAGACCGCCGTGGACGGTGTCCCCACCGTCCACTTTTTAAATCATAAAGCGTTCTTGAAAATCATTTTTAAACAACTTCTAAGATAGAATTAAATACCATTACCAGAAAATAATAAATCCTTCAATTACGGAGAAAATAAAAAACTATTGCAATAAGTTATTTTTCGGCCGACTTAGCCGGGGAACTAAATTTAAAAAATGCTATTCTCTTAACCCTGTATCGCCGGCAATATGCCAGTTGCCACCGGGTTTTTGAAAAGCGTTGAGGTTACTGAAATCAATTTTTGTTTGTGCCGGCAGTATTTGCCCAACAACACAACCGGTTATCAGGCCAATTGTTTTTAAAGAACAATGTTTACAACTGTTCAATATCATAAGCAAGATTTTATTTGGTGTCTGATTATTTAATACAAGGCGTACAAGTTATGATTATATCAAACGGTAATAACGAAGAGGCAAATAGAGAATATGGATTGTATAAAATTGTATCAGAATATTTAATGCAGGCAGGGTAGAGGGGTATTGGCAACAATTAGGATTACGGAAACTTTTTTAATTGTTTTTGTCGCAGCAGGTTTTCTGAGTATTTACTTCAAAGAAAAATTACTGTAATGAAACCCTGCCGTGGAACGCTTTTCAAATATATTAACCCTATTATTGAAAAATTAAGCAGACTTTTATTTGTTTAATGATTGCAGCTTATTTAACAACATGGTTTTGATTGATTAATGCGGGAATGGTTCGGGAGCCACGAATTAAGGCGGAGGACTACCACCTGCTTGTATGACTCCATCTATTGTAATAAATTCTTAGACGATTATTTTTCTCATGTTGTTATGTTTGATTTTTTAAAAAAATCATTCCAAAATTTTGCATTGATAATTTTCTTTAATGAGCAGTTGAATTATTTTTTCGGATGAAATATTTTTTCCCGGTACTCTTAAATTTTGTCGCAATCATTAAAGTCAAAATTTATTTTGTGTTTGGGAAACAGTTGAACAAGTTTAAGGAGAAGCATTTTTGCTTCTCCTTTTCTTTGCACATTTGTTTTGAATATTTCCACCATTCTGAATAGCCAAGGGGATGTTAGCCGTTTGTTGTTTTTATTTTTCTGCTTATTCTTTATTGTTTTGATCAAAATCTACCATCCATTCAATACCGTATTTGTCTCTAAAACAGCCAAAATATGACCCCCAGGAACTATCACCAATAGGCCCTTCTATTTGCCCTCCTGCTGAAAGCCCATTAAATAATCTGTCTGCTTCTTCTTTACTTTCCGCACTTATTGCAATTTTACTTCTGTTTTCATTTTCATTTGTTTTTCCCATAATTTCCGGAACATCATTTGCCATCAGCATATTACATTTACCAATAGGCAAAGCAATATGCATAATTTTATTTTCTTCCTTTTCTGCAGCCCTGAATTCAGGACTTGCGAGGTCTTTAAAACGAATAATCTTTGCAAACTCTCCGCCAAATACTGATTTGTAAAAGGTAAATGCTTCTTCGGCATTTCCGTTGAAGTTAATGTGAGGATTGATAAGTGCCATAATTTTATTTTTTTGAGTTATAAATAGTTTTTAGTGTTTTTTTATTTCTTTATCTGCATTTTAGGTTTAACAGATGTTTGAAAACAACAATCATTTTTGTGATAAAGTTGCCAATAATTCATCCAGGTAGTTTAATGTCATAGTAAACCCTCCCTGGAAGCCCATTTCAATCATCTTCTCCATGCGTTCAAGGGATTCGTTGTAAATAGTAATACTGACTTTTGTGGTTCCGTTTTGTTCGGTGAAATTGTAATTCCAATCAGAACCTGGCAATTCAGGATTTTCATCTTTATCTGCAAAAGCATTTAAATATTTGAAATTGGTTTTTGGGCTAATGGAAGTAAATTTCTGAAGTGACCAATGCTCTTGTCCTTCCGGGCTTACCATAGCATAAAATCTTCGTCCGCCAACTTCAAAATTCATAAATTTTGTTTTTGAGGCCCAGGGTTTTGGTGCCCACCATTGATCAAGAATTTTTTGTTTGGTAAAAGCATCCCATACCAGTGAAAGGCCGGCAGCAAATTCCCTGTTTACGAATACCGTTTTTGTCGCTTTGTCAACGGTAAAGTCAAATAGCAAATTGTTTTTCATTTTTTCTGTTTTTTAATTGTTGATAATACTTTGTCCAGTTGATTAAACCGGGTTTCCCAAATTTTTCTAAATTGGGCTAACCATTTATCAATCTCTTTCATTTTTTCAATTTCAAGTGAGTAATAAATTTCCCTGCCTTGTTGTTCATGTTTTACCAGTTCACATTCTGTCAAAATGCGAAGGTGTTTAGAAACGGCCTGCCGGGTGGTGTTGAAGTTTTCAGCAATGGCGTTCGGTGTCATTGCCTGCAATGCAATTAAGATGATTATAGCCCGTCTTGTCGGGTCGGCTATTGCCTGAAAAATGTCCCGTCTCATTTTGTTTAAATTTATGTTTGAGAAACTAATCGGTTGCAAATATATGTGCAACTTTTCGGTTTCGCAAATTTTTTTGAAAAGTTTTTTCAGATTGTGAAAAGTTATTTGGAATGTCGGCCAGGAGGGTCGGGTTAAAATTGCTGTAATACTTTTGTTGTACTAAACCTACGGTAGTTTTTTAAGCCCTCTGATAATTCAATCAGCGTGCTTAATTTGTAAGGATGTGAAGCTTCCCGTGGTACTCAATGGCGATGAAGTAAAAGCTTTATTAAAGAGTTGCAAACTTTTAAAGCACCGCCTTATTATCGGGTTGTGCTACGGTTGCGGATTGCGTTGCAGTGAAGTGCGCAATCTGCGTGTAGCCGACGCAGGCAAGGGCTCCAAAGACTGCTGCCTGCCATTGGGAAAGATGCTTTGCCGCGGCATCGCTCAATACATCAGTGCAGCACATCCGGGCAACTATCTATTTGAAGGAGTGGATAACCAGGCCATGTCGCAACGGGGAACGCAATGGGTGGTTTACCAGGCAGTAAAACGTGCCGGCATCCGTAAAGAAGTGCATACCCATACTTTGCGGCACAGTTATGCCACACACTTGTTAGAGCAGGGTGTAAATATCCTTACCATACAAGAGTTGCTGGGGCATGCAAACATAGAGACTACGATGGTCTGTCTGCACATCGCCAGGCCCTCTGCACAAACGGTATTCAGCCCATTAGATACTTTATACGGCCAGTTGTAATGCAGCCGCAATATGAAGTAGCTGGTGTGCTTAATGCGCATTGGCCACAGGTACAGCAAAGTGCCAGGTTCAACACCTGGCAACTGCGTACACCCGATGCCGTCCGGCGGTGCAGAAGCGCCGCTCTTGGGGCACATGTAGATGGGTGTACATCCTGCGGGCACCTGCGCATCAGCTATAACAGCTGCCGCAACCGGCACTGTCCTAAATGCCAGGGTAACGAAAGAGAAAAATGGATACAGGCAAGACAGGCAGAACTGTTGCCGTTCCTTATTTTCATGTAGTGTTTACTTTGCCCGATGCACTGAACATTCTTTGCCTGCATCAGCCTACAGTTATTTATAACATCGTTTTCCAAAGTCCATGGCATGTGCTCAATAGCTTTGGGCACGACCCAAAATGGCTGGGTGCGCAAACCGGAATGATAAGTATTTTACATACCTGGGGACAAACGATGACGCTTCATCCTCATCTGCATTGCATCGTTGCCGGTGGGGGCATCACCCAACAGGGTAAATGGAAAACAGCAAAAAGTGAAGGCAGGTATCTTTTTAATGTAAAGGCAATGAGCAAAGTTTTCCGTGGAAAATTTATTGCCTTGCTGAAGGAAACCTTACCCGCATTTATGCCTGCTGATTTTATAAATGAGCTATACAAAAAAGATTGGGTGGTATATGCCAAAGCGCCATTTAGCGGGCCTGAAAGCGTAGTGGAATACCTGGGGCGATACACCCATAAAATAGCCATAAGCAATCACCGCATTAAAAATATAGAGGATGGCAAGGTTAGTTTTTCTTACAAAGATTATCGTGCAGCCGCCATCACTAAAGAGATGACGCTGGATGCCGCCGAATTTATCCGGCGTTTTGCTATGCACATACTTCCCAAAGGTTTTGTAAGAATACGGCACTTTGGCATACTCAGCAGCACATCCAAAACTGCCTGTGCGATAGCTATCAAAGAACCGTTGCCGCCCATGGCGGAAGTAAAAAATGCAAAGCAAAAAAAAGAAATGTATAACCCTTTGCAGTGTCCTTGTTGTAAAAAAGAAACCATGCACACTATTTTGCGATTTAACCGCAGAGGGCCACCTGCAGACTGGGAAGATATGGTCAAAAATATATTGAGATGCCTTGTTTAAAAAAAACTGACCTGGCAGACAGGCGTAGCTATGCACCTATCTCATAAAAAATAATAAAACCAATGGAAAGCGAAGAAAATAAATTAAAATTATTGCCAGAATACACAAGGTAAAACCCCGACAGCCCTAAAACTAGCCGTCTGCCATACACGAAGTAACCAATGCCTTACTGCGTAGCCCGCTTTCTTTCAACTCAAACTCCATAGTTCCCGGCAAATAGAACACCGGTTCCGTACAACGTAGGACTTCATCGGAGGCACTTCGTGCCCGACGAAGTCTTATTTGTTGGGCGTAGGCATATTATGTCAACCTAAGGATGTGTCTTTGTATAAGTCTTATAATAAAACTTTGATTCTGTCTGACTGTCTAATACCGCAATTAAAAAACGGTCTCCAAAATTTTCTTCAAAAGCGTCAATAGCACTTTTGAATTTTTCAAATAAATTGTCAATTTCCTCTGTCTTACTTTGACATATCATAAGCCGTCTTTCAGCGTTACCAACTAATAGCTTTTCAAAGTCATATTTGATGCCTGAATAATTTCTGTCCCACTCGGATTCAACTATCAAAGGAATTTTTTGCAATCGACTTTCATTGTCTTCTACATACCAAACTATGTCATAAAGCCATTCTCTTTCAAATTTGTCACGAAAGCCACCAATAGAAACTTTATAGTCTAAGCTAACTCCTAAGTCTCCAATTTTTTCTTTTAATCTGTTTGTCCAAATTTTGTCTCCACGATATTTTTTTTCTTCTACCTCAATAAAGAATTCGTCCATTTCCTTAATAATTTTCTTTTCAATGTCGTCAAAATTTTCTATCATTTGTCGTGAAGTTTAAAGGTGTCGTGAAATGCTTACGCCC
>JAYVZR010000196.1:0-13970 GCA_043783135.1 Ferruginibacter sp.
GAATACCCAACGCAAATAAATCAATATGTAAAAAGGCTTTTGCAATAACAATCACAAAGGGAGCTGAAAATAAAGTGATAATAATATACAATGATTTTATATCGAAGAGCTGTATGTTTTTTAACCGCTCTATTTTTTTCTGGGTTTCCACCACAGAAAACCTGGTATTGACTGAAAAATATAGTTTCAGTTTGTAACAGTTCAATACCAAACTATACATTGCAAATACTAACAGCAGGATAGCCGTAATGCAAAATTTTATATCCCAAAAGTTACCGATAAGAAACCCAATCAAAAAACGTGTCCAGAAAAAGCCTATAAATAATTCAAAAAATGCCGACCATTTAATTTCGGTTAAATGTGATTTTATTTTTTTAAAACCAACTTCTTTTATCAGTTTGCGGTTTATTTGAATGTTGGTATTCAATTCAGCATCTGAGCTGTTCCATATGGTAATCAGTTCCTGGTATTCCATTGTATTATTTTTTTAAAGTTGTTAAATGTGTACTGAGTTTTTCTTTTATACGCTGTAATTTGGTTGATACATTGGTTGGGTTAAGCCCCAATATTTCTGCTATTTCTTTATTCTTGACGCTATCAAAATGCAGCATTATAATGGCCTTATCGATAGGTCGTAAAAAATTGATGAATTGATATAATTGCTCCAGTCTTTCATCAACAAATTGGTTATCCCATTGTACAAAATCAATCTGATGCTGATATACTGCTGTAGCCTTCTTTCTGGTAGTGTTTTTTCTTAAATATGAGATGGAAACATTCAGCGCAATCCTGTAGGTCCAGGTAGAAATTGCGTAAGCCGGATTAAATTTTGGAAAGGCCCTCCAAAGCTGTAAAATGATGTCCTGTATTAAATCCCTTCTTTCATCATGGTCATAACAATAAATGCCGGCAACCTTTACAATTAATCCCTTATTGTTTTCAAGAAAATCAATGAATTGTTCTTCCTGTAATTTTGCGTCTGTCACCTTGCTGGTTTTGTATATGTATGTTTTAATAATTATATTATTCGCAGACAGGCTTAAATTGTCACAAAATTTGTTTTTTATTTTGAAATAGTTTTAAAGCCTTGCTTTGTGTAAGTAATCAGGAGACTTCAAACAACATATTAACAAAGCCTTGGAGAAGGGTATTATTTAGCAGCATAAAGAATTATCTAAAGCAATTGTCGTTATTTTTAAGCCAGACACTGCTGTGTATATCAAAAATTTTAAAAACAAATAAGTCGAATTACGAATCAGCATTTAGTAATTTGTAATTCGTGTAACCTGCCTGCCGGCAAAGGCAGGTTAGTAATAATCAGTGTAATAAAAAGGATAATTTACACCCGTAAAAAAACATTTTTCTTATACATGAAATATAAAAATGCCCATTTCAGCATTACATAACAAATGGCCAGCGCTATAGCATTAAACGGGTCGCCAAGTAATTGTCCCAGCCATTTAAAAAATCCCATGGTCATATATTCCCAATTAATAAAGGCACCACTCATATAAATTAAAATAGAGTTCATGCCGATTATTTTAAAATAGAATGCCCATTTTTTATATCCCAATACATCAATAATATAATAAAACACCGATAGCAGTATCATGCTATACCCGCCAACATTCAGCACAAATGAACTTGTCCATAAATTTTTGTTGATAGGGAAATCCAGGTTCCATACATGCGCCAGTATAACGAATACGATACCTGTGATAAATAAATAGATAACTTTTTTTTGCTGGCTCATGGGGTTGTTCTTCAAAAAATTTCCCGTCAAAATTCCCAATAGCCCTGTGCCTATAGCAGGTATAGTTGATGTTATTCCTTCAGGATCGTGAATACCAAGATATAGTTTGCCCGGCATAATGGTACGGTCAATATAAGAAGCAAAATTGCCTTCCATGGAAAGGTCGCCGGGCAAAAAGCCCGGTGCCGATGTAAATTTTAGTAACAGCCAATAACCGATCAACAAGGAACTAAGCCAGATGATTTGGCCACGTTGTTTGGTATATATGTAAATAATATTGGCAAACATATACGCAAGGCCAATGCGCCCCAGTACACTGCCAAACCTTATTTCAGCAAGCGGCTTTAACTGCAAACCGTTATTGTAAATTAAGCCACATAACACAAGCAGCAACCCTCTTTTAATTACCCGTAATAACAATTGATTTTTGTTCTTTCCTTTTTCAAGTTCACGGCCTACAGAATAGGGTGTAGCAACACCGGCTATAAAAAGAAACAGGGGAAATATCAAATCGTAAAAATGAAAACCATTCCATGCAGGATGTGTCAGTTCCTCAGCAAAGCCTCCCCAAAAGGAGTTGCCGGTTGCCTTGTACATGGCATGAACAATTTCTTCGCCGCCTATTATCCAAAACATATCGAATCCGCGGAGCGCATCAAGAGAATATAATCTTTGTGAAGTTGTGGCTGGTTGTATCATAATAGTTATTGGGTGTGTGAGGAATAAAGTTAAAGGATTCAATGGATAATAAAGAAAAATAAAATTCACCCGTCATAAAAGGTGATTCGGATATTTCTTATACAACTATATTTCTGGATTAATTTTTAACGGAAAGAAAAACATCTACTTCTGCATTGTTCCAGTCTTTACTGCGGGCATCATAAACTTCAAAATCTGCCTGGTAAGCCCTGTTAATATCAGCGCTCCATATTGTTTGCCAAACATTAATTATGCAATCGGGTATTTTTCCTTTGGCAGTAACTTGCTGATATATTCCGGGCGATATCATTAAACTATCCATCCCTTTAGGCAGTTTAGTTTCAGCGCTTACTTTGCAACCTATAAAATACGCATACGGTTTTGTGTAGTCACTGTCATATTGATGGTATACTGCAAATATTTCGTCACTTAATTTACCAGGAATTTTATTTGTATAACCTCCTTTTTCAAACTTTTGCCATAGGTTTCCGCAATCAATTCCGGCTTGGCCATTTTCATTGATGGTCTTTTTTTCCAGGGCTATGCCAATCAATTTAAACGCTTCCAGTTCAATTTTTTTCATAATAATTCAATTTTTCAGGTATTTAATATGCCGACCTTATATTGGCAAGTAAATATAATATCAATGCAGGTATAATTATATTTTAAATTTTATCAGCACCAGCTGTAAGACGATGGCTATTATATAACCCAACACCATTTTTAGTTTTACGGTAACTGGTCATTATAAAGCAAGAATAGACAATCAAAAAAAATAATTGTCATTTTTACAAATAATAATATATTTGATTAACTATTGCCTGCAAGTAATGAATGATCAATATGTAATTGGAGTTGATTACGGTACAGATTCTGTACGTTCCATCATAGTAAATGCTGCTAACGGAAATGAAATTGCGGAGGCAGTTTTTTATTACCCCCGCTGGAAAAAAGGTTTGTATTGCGACGCTTTACAAAATCAATTCCGTCAACACCCGCTTGATTATACAGAAGGTTTGGAGTACACCATTAAAAGTTGCCTTCAGCAGGTGGGTACTTCTGTTGCAGCAAGTATAAAAGCCATTTCTGTAGACACTACTGGTTCAACGCCGGTAGCAGTTGATGCAACAGGCACACCTTTGGCAATGCTGCCCTCCTTTGAGCAAAATCCCAATGCCATGTTTGTTTTGTGGAAAGATCATACGGGTACAAGGGAAGCAGGGGAAATAAATGAGCATGCCAAAAAATTTGACATCAATTACCTGCAATATGTTGGTGGTATTTATTCTTCTGAATGGTTCTGGGCAAAGCTGTTGCACATCCTTCGTGCAGACGTTGAAGTTAGCAATGCCACCTGCTCCTGGGTGGAGCATTGCGACTGGATTCCCTTTTTATTATCAGGGGGTAAAGATGTGCAGCAAATGAAGCGTGGGGTATGCAGTGCAGGCCACAAAGCCTTATGGAGCGCTGATTTTAATGGCTTGCCGCCGGATAATTTTTTTGCATCCATTGATCCTTTATTAAAGGGATTCACTAAAAAATTATTTACAAAAACATATACCACGGCGGAACCTGCCGGTTATCTTTCTGAAGAATGGGCCAATATATTAGGGCTTTCTACAAATGTGGTAATTGGTGTGGGCGCATTTGATGCCCACATGGGCGCTGTAGGCGGACAGATAGAACCATATCACTTAAGCAAGGTAATGGGCACTTCTACCTGCGATATGCTGGTAGCCCCAATGAACGAAATGCAGGGAAAGCTGGTTTATGGCATTTGTGGCCAGGTGCCGGGTTCTGTTATTCCGGGAATGATGGGGATGGAAGCAGGCCAGTCTGCTTTTGGAGATGCTTATGCCTGGTTTAAAAATATACTGGCATGGCCTTTACATGAATTGTTACCAAAGTCTGCACTTATCGACAGCAATACTGCTGCAAAATTAATTGAAGAAACTACCAATAATATCATTGCCCAATTAAGTGCCCAGGCAAACCTGGTACCATTGCTCGAAAGCAATGAACTGGCGTTGGATTGGCTGAACGGCCGCCGTACACCCGATGCTAACCAACTATTAAAAGGCGCTATTGCCGGGCTGAATTTAGGAACCGATGCCCCAAGAATATTCAGGGCCATTGCAGAAGCTACTTGTTTTGGAGCGAAGGCAATTGTTGACAGGTTCAATGAACAGGGTGTGCCGGTAAAGGGATTGATTGGCATTGGTGGTGTGGCAAAAAAATCTCCATTCATCATGCAGATGATGGCCGATGTGATGGATATGCCCATCCGCATCCATAAATCTGAACAAACCTGTGCATTGGGGGCGGCAATGTTTGCAGCTACGGCCGGGGGTATTTATGCTAAAGTAGAAGATGCGATGGAGGCGATGGGGCAGGGTTTTGATGCAACTTATTTTCCTGATAAAACCAAAGTGGATGTTTACAAAAAGCGCTATGAAAGGTATTTGGAATTTGGAAAGTTTGTTGAGACAAATTGATAATTGAATAATTGATAATTGATGAGGAATGCCAGAATTAAATAGTGAATAAATTTTGAAAGTAAAAAATTGATCAATGAATTTGACTACTTTTCATTTTGTCACCATTCACTATTTACATAAATGCAATAAATAAACAGGATGAGTAAATACGAGGCAATACAGGAATCTGCTTACGAGGCCAATATGCAATTGCCCAAATTAGGGTTGGTATTGTTTACATTTGGTAATGTAAGCGCTGCCGACAGATCATTAGGTGTGTTTGCCATTAAGCCCAGTGGTATTGCTTATGAAGACCTGTCGCCCAAAAAAATGGTGATTGTTGATTTTGATGGTAAAACAGTAGAGGGTGACCTTCGGCCCTCGTCTGATACTTTGACGCATGCCGTATTGTACAGGCATTGGCAAAATATTGGTGGTATTGCGCATACACATTCAGTTTATGCAACCGCATGGGCGCAAAGCCTGCGGAGCATTCCCATTTTTGGCACCACGCATGCTGACCATACCACAGCCGATATCCCCTGTGCGCCACCCATGAATGATGAAATGATAAAAGGTAATTACGAATATGAAACCGGTTTTCAGATAATAAAAGAGCTAAAGGAAAGGGGCCTTACTTACGAAGAAATGGAAATGATACTCGTAGGGAACCATGCGCCATTTACCTGGGGCAAAACAACGCAAAAGGCAGTGTACAATAGTGCCGTTTTAGAATCTATTGCAAAGATGGCTTTACTCACAGAACAGGTAAATGCCAATGCACCAAGGTTAAAAGAGGCATTGATAAAAAAACATTTTGAGCGCAAACATGGTCCGGATAGTTATTATGGGCAAAGCCCCTCCTGACCTCCCCCGGGGGGAACAAGGCAGGAGTTCAAAATTTTAAGTGTCTGCTGAATAGCAGGGAGTGGCGGTTATTGTTGATTAAAAATTTAACATTGATGTGGAAGATAAAATGTTTATTAAAGAAATGAAGTGCCGTCCCTTCTCTTCGGGAGAAGGGAATGAGGGATGAGGCCACAAAAAATAAAATGAACGATGCTAAATTTTAAATAACCGGAAAAGCAAATGAAAAATATTTTCCTTTTATTATTGCTGTGTGCCAGCAATTTTCTGTTTGGACAACAGAAGGATTATACAATACAGGGAGTTGCTTTTACTCAGGTGAAGCTTACAGATAATTTTTGGCTGCCAAGAATTGAAATCAATAGAACAGTTACCATTCCTGCCTCTTTTGAGCGTTGCGAAAGTACAGGGCGGGTAAATAATTTTATTATGGCTGCAAAAAGGAAAGGAAAATTTTGCACCAGGTATCCTTTTGATGATACAGATATTTATAAAACGCTGGAGGGCGCTTCTTTTTCCCTCGCCGTGCATCCCGATGCAAAACTGGAAGCCTATCTTGATTCATTAATAACAATTATCGGCAATGCGCAGGAACCAGATGGTTACCTGTATACCGCCCGTACGATTGATCCCGAAAACGTTGGCCCGTGGCTGGGTAAAGTGCGTTGGGAAAAAGAAAGAGAGCTGAGTCATGAGTTATACAATGCCGGCCATTTGTATGAAGCCGCCGCCGCCCATTTTCAGGCTACAAAAAAAACAAACTTGCTGAACATTGCATTAAAAAACGCCGACCTGGTTTGCGCTGTATTTGGTCCGGATAAAAAACATGTTGCCCCGGGCCATGAAATAGTTGAAATGGGTTTGGTAAAATTGTACCGCATTACGGGTAAAAAAGAATACCTGGCAACTGCTAAATTTTTTATTGAAGAGCGTGGCAGGTATAAAGGATACGATTCAACCAGTAAAGATTCGTGGAAAAGCGGTGCCTATTGGCAGGATAATATTCCCGTGGTTAATCAGGAAGAAGCTGAAGGGCATGCGGTAAGGGCAGGCTATTTATATGCAGCGGTTGCTGACGTAGCGGCATTAACAGGCGATGATAGGTTGGTAAGGGCCATTGATAAAATATGGGCGAATGTAGTTGGCAAAAAAATGTATGTTCAGGGTGGCGTAGGTGCCATTGGTGATGGAGAGAGATTTGGCGACAATTATGAACTGCCCAATGCAACAGCCTATAATGAAACCTGCGCTGCTATTGCCAATGTATACTGGAACTATCGAATGTTTTTATTGCATGGTGATGCTGAATATATAGATATACTGGAAAAATCTTTGTACAATGGATTAATATCCGGTATTGGATTGGATGGAAAATCTTTTTTCTATACCAACGCCATGCAAATTAAAAACAGTTTTCAGCATGGGGATATGGAAGCAATCCGTTCCGGTTGGTTTGAATGTTCATGCTGCCCTACCAATCTTGTCCGTTTGATACCTTCGGTGCCTGGTTATATGTATGCACAAAAAGAAGATAACCTGTACATCAATCTTTTTATAAACAGCAATGTAGATTTGATGATACATAATAAACCTGTTCAGATTGTTCAGCAAAATAATTATCCCTGGAACGGGGAATTGGTATTTTACATAAACCCCAAAGCAACCACTGAATTTAATTTGATGATACGTATTCCGGGCTGGGCACAAAATGAAGCCATGCCATCCAGCCTTTATACGTTTCAAAATAAATCGGATGCAAAACCGGTAATAAAAGTAAATGGTGTTGCTTTTGATTACACTATACAAAATGGTTATGCATCCATTAACAGGCAATGGAAAAAGAATGATAAAATAGAACTAAGCCTGCCAATGGAAGTAAGAATGGTAGTGGCCAATAAAAACATAAAAGATGATATTGGTAAAATTGCTTTGCAACGTGGCCCGTTAATATATTGTGCAGAGTGGCCCGATAATAATGGTAAAACCGGCAACATAATAATACCCGCCAATACAATATTCAGCACTGAGTTTATGCCTGGTTTATTAAATGGCGTAACAATGGTTAAAGCCGAAGTGCCTGCAGTTGTAATAAATAATAACGAAAGCATAGCAACAGTAAAGCAATCATTCAGTGCAATACCCTATTACAGTTGGGCCAACAGGGGCAAAGGAGAAATGATGGTATGGTTTCCCATACAGGTGAAGGATATTGATTTGCTGTCAAAATAAATTTAGATACCTGATTTCTTTCAAATAAAAACTACTCAACTTTTAATAGAAAAAAATGGTTGACTTTGACGGACAAATAAAAGACGAATGGCGCAATCTCGGGTTTTACTATGATCTGAAAAAAGATATAGATAACAATGATTGGAGATTTTTCGGAAGCAAACAAGGCCTATTTAAATTTGTAAAAATTTTAGATTATTATATTAGTGAAGCACGCAATAATTTCATTTCGGAACATGCACATTATGGACCATATAATTACCTTAAAATTATGACTTGGAACAGCCCTGTAATTACAGAAAATTATATTGCAGGAACTATTTATAATTTAAAGGATTTGACAACAATCGTTACTAATGCATTGCATAAAACGAAAATTGGACAAACATTTAAAATTGATAGCGAATATGGAACAAACAACACGGCTATTTTAAATTTTTTTGTTATGGCTGATGACTTTGATCCAGTTTCAATGGATGGGAACTACAATTGAAAATTGATTTAAGAAACTGATTTTTTTGAGATAAGAACACCATTATACAATATTAGGTTTGCTTCGATTGTACAGATAAAAAATAAATACCGACATGATACATTTAAAAGAACTGGAAATATGGTTTGTAACTGGTAGTCAGCACCTGTATGGAGAGCAAACCTTGCAACAGGTGGCCGCACATTCGCAAACAATAGCCGGCTCGTTAAATGATGCCGCACAAATACCGGTTACAATAGTTTTTAAACCAACGGTAAAGACTACAGAAGAAATTTACAGTATCTGTATGGAAGCAAATACGTCAAAAAACTGTATCGGTATTATTGCATGGATGCATACTTTTTCTCCGGCAAAAATGTGGATCGGCGGATTAAAGATTTTACAAAAGCCATTATGCCATCTGCACACACAATTTAACCGGGATATTCCGTGGAATGATATTGATATGGATTTTATGAACCTGAACCAAAGCGCACATGGCGACAGGGAGTTTGGTTTTATGGTAAGCCGTATGCGCAGGAACCGAAAAGTGGTGGTGGGCCATTGGCAGGATACGGAAGTATTGAAGGAGCTGAATGGCTGGTGCCGGTCCGCTGCGGGATGGAACGATTGGCAGGGTGCAAAATTTGTGCGCTTTGGCGATAACATGCGGTATGTAGCGGTAACAGATGGCGACAAAGTTGAAGCGGAATATAAATTTGGTTATGCAGTAAATACCCATGGTATTGGCGACCTGGTGAAAGTGATTAATGAAACCAGCGATGAATCAATTGAGGCATTGATAAAAGAATATGAAGAACAATATATTTTAAGTGCCTCTTTGAAAAAGGATGGCGGGCAACATTCATCTTTAAGGGAAGCTGCAAAAATTGAAGTGGGTATTCGGGCATTTTTGGAAGCCGGAAATTACAAAGGGTTTACTGATACATTTGAAGACCTGCACGGCATGGCGCAATTGCCTGGTATTGCTGCACAAAGATTGATGGCAAGTGGTTATGGTTTTGCAGGCGAGGGCGATTGGAAAACAGCAGCTCTTGTACGGGCTATGAAAGTAATGGGCAGTGGCTTACCCGGTGGCAATTCTTTTATGGAAGATTACACCTATCATTTTGATCCGGAAAATCAAATGGTACTGGGTTCACACATGCTGGAAATATGTCCTTCTATCGCCAAGGGAAAACCGACTTGTGAAGTACATCCATTGGGCATTGGTGGTAAAGCAGATCCTGTGAGACTTGTTTTCAATGCTGCCTCCGGACCTGCCCTTAATGCCTCGCTGATAGATATGGGAAACCGCTTTCGATTATTGGTGAACGAAGTGGAAGCAGTTGCTCCTTTGCATGATTTACCAAAGTTACCGGTGGCCCGTGTTTTATGGAAACCTTACCCTGATATGAAGACAGGTTGTGCCGCATGGATATTGGGCGGAGGCGCACATCATACAGGCTACAGCCAAAACTTAACTCCTGCACATTTAGAGGATTTTGCAGGGATGGCCTCCATTGAATATGTATTGATTGGAAAAAATACCAATTTATACCAATTTAAAAATGAATTACGCTGGAACGAAGTATATTACCAAATAAATAAATAATATTTACTAATTATAAAACGAACAATTGCTTATGAATAGTTTATCATCTTTAGACGTGCTGATTTTTGTTATTTATTTCATACTTGTTTCTGGTTACGGTTACTGGGTTTATAATAAGAAGAAGAAAGCAACAGTTAGTGCATCGCATGATTATTTTCTAGCGGAGGGTTCTTTAACCTGGTGGGCAATTGGTGCCTCGCTTATTGCTTCCAATATTTCTGCGGAGCAATTCATTGGCATGAGTGGCAATGGTTATTTTGTAGGTGTGTCTGTAGCAGCCTACGAATGGATAGCTGCATTGGCCTTGGTCATTATTGCTGTTTGGTTTATTCCTATCTACCTTAAAAATAAGATATACACAATGCCGCAGTTTTTAAAAACAAGGTATAACGAAACTGTATCTCTTATAATGGCAATATTCTGGCTGTTGTTGTATGTATTTGTAAATCTTACTTCAATTTTATACTTAGGGGCTATTGCTATCAGCGGTTTAATTGGGCCAGAATATTTGCATACAGTAATGATTGCACTGGCTGTGTTTGCACTCATCATTACTTTGGGTGGTATGAAGGTGATTGGTTATACCGATGTTATACAGGTTGCCGTTTTAATTATTGGAGGTTTTGCAACAGTTTACATGGCATTGACTGTGGTAAGCGAAAAATTTGGTTTGGGAACCGATGCAATTGCAGGGTTTAAAACTTTAATGGCACAGGCACCGGACCACTTTCATATGATATTACAAAAGCCCACAGCTGCTACATCTCAGGAAGACGTTAATAAATATTTGATACTGCCTGGTATAGCCATGTATTTTGCAGGACAGTGGATAGTGAATTTAAATTATTGGGGTTGCAATCAGTATATTACACAAAGGGCATTAGGTGCAGATTTACAAACTGCACGTAAAGGGATTTTGTTTGCGGCACTTTTAAAACTAATGATGCCCATTATTGTAATGTTGCCCGGTATTGCTGCTTATGTATTGCATAAAAACGGTCACCTGGAAGGTTTAAGAGGAATGGATGATGCCTATTCTGCAATATTGGGTTTCCTTCCTTCAGGTTTAAAAGGCCTTGCTATAGCAGCTTTAACTGCAGCAATTGTCGCATCATTAGCTGGCAAGCTAAATAGCATTGGTACCATTTTCACCCTGGATATTTATTTAAAATATTTTAAAAAGAAAACTTTAGAATCGAGTGGGGAATCCTCCGAAAAAAATATGGTTTGGATTGGCAGGATGGCAGCCTTAGCGGCAATTATGGTGGCAGTGATGTTTGAATGGAAAGATTTATTGGGCATTAATGCAAAAGGAGGATTTACTTTTATCCAGGAGTATACCGGTTTTATTAGCCCCGGCGTATTTGCGATGTTTATTCTTGGTATGTTTTGGAAAAGAACAACTGGTGCTGCAGCGGTTGCAGGCCTTATTACTGGTTTAACATTGTCTATTTTCTTTAAAAACTTTGCAGTGCCTGTACTTGGGCATGAAACTATTCTTTATACAGCTTTTCAAACGCTAAATGATAAAGGTGAATTAGTTTGGCAAATTCCTTTCTTAATAAATATGGGATGGGCATTTGTTTTTACCATGCTGGTGATGATCGGTATAAGCCTTGCCGGACCAAAAATTAATCCTAAAGCTTTTGAACTGGATAAATCAATGTTTAAATTAAAGCCATCAATTGTTGCAATGATTGTTACAATATTGCTGGTTCTTGTAGCGCTGTACGTTAAGTTTTGGTAAGTTTTATTAGTCTCTTTAATAAAAAAAATTATACTAAATCTTAATTTTTATGTTGCGTTATTCTCAGCAAAAGCGATTTTTATTTGCTGTTGATTGTATCATTTTTGGATATGATGGACAGGAACTGAAGCTGTTGGTTATACAAAGAGGCTTTGAACCATTTAAAGGTAAATGGAGCCTTGTAGGGGGATTTGTAGGTGAAATGGAAAGTGCAGAAGATGCAGCAGTAAGAGTTCTGAAAGACCTTACCGGCCTTGATGGTGTATATATGGAGCAATTACACGTTTTTACAAAACCCGGTCGTGATAGTGTTGAAAGAACTGTTTCGGTTGCTTATTTTGCTTTAATAGATATTCAAAAATATAAACAGCAGATAAACGAAACATATCATCCGGCATGGGTCCCTATTAATCAATTACCCGAATTAATTTTTGATCATACTGCAATTGTAGAACTGGCTAAAGAAAAATTACGGTATAATGCAGCACTTCATCCTTTATTATTTGAATTGCTGCCTGCAAAATTTACGATACCCCAATTGCAGAATTTATATACCTGTGTTTACAATATTGAATTTGATAAAGGCAACTTTACACGTAAACTTTTATCAACCGGGTTGTTGGTAAAATTAAAAGACAAAGACAAACTGAATTCCCGAAAGGGTGCATTTTATTATAAGGTAGATGCCAAAAAATATAAGGCAGGCTTTAAATTGTTTTTAAATTTTGTGCCACAGTCGGTACGTTTATAAACCATGTTTCTTTTTTGTATAAAATTAAAATTATGATAAAAAATTTTTCATTATTAATACTGTTTTTATTTGCAACAGGTTTTGTATTTGCCCAGCAAAACACCATTACAGTTAATACCAGCGATGGAAAGTACACCATCAGTAAAAATATTTATGGCCATTTTGCCGAACACCTTGGCCATTGTATATATGGCGGTTTTTATGTGGGCGATACCTCTTCAATACCCAATACAAATGGTGTGCGTAATGATATTATTGCGGCATTAAAAAAACTGCAGATACCAAACCTGCGTTGGCCCGGTGGTTGTTTTGCCGATACCTATCACTGGAAAGACGGCATTGGCCCAAAAGATAAAAGGCCATCGATGGTAAATAAATGGTGGGGTGGCGTTACTGAAGACAATAGTTTTGGTACCCACGATTTTTTAAATATGTGCGAATTGCTGGGTGCAGAACCTTACCTGTCTGGCAATGTAGGAAGTGGCACTGTGCAGGAATTGGCTGATTGGGTACAGTACACCAACTTTAAAGGCAAAAGCCCCATGAGTGATTTGCGTAAACAAAATGGCAGGGCCGAACCATGGAAAGTAAAACTATGGGGCATAGGTAATGAAGCATGGGGTTGTGGCGGTAATATGAAGCCGGAATACTATGCTGATGAATACCGTAAATATGCAACGTTTATATCCGACTGGGAAAATACAGGTGGCTTACTACGCATAGCTTCCGGCGCAAGTGATGCTGATTATAACTGGACAGAAACACTGATGAAAAATATTCCGTTGAACATGCTTGGAGGCGTTGCCATGCATCATTATTCTGTACTTGACTGGAACAAAAAAGGCCCTGCTGTTGATTTTACCGAAGGGCAATATTTTGCTATTATGAAACAGGCATTGCTCATGGAAGAATTGGTAACAAAGCATGCAGCCATCATGGATAAATATGATCCTCAGCAAAAAATTGCTTTGGTAGTAGATGAGTGGGGTGGGTGGTATGACGTAGAAAACGGAACCAACCCTGGTTTTTTATACCAGCAAAATACTATAAGAGATGCGATGATAGCAGGCGTGACACTCAATATTTTTAATAATCATGCCAACAGGGTACGTGTGGCAAATTTGGCACAATGTGTTAATGTGTTGCAGGCAGTAATTCTTACCAATAAAGAAAAAATGATTTTAACACCAACCTATCATGTGATGGAAATGTATAAAGTGCATCAAAACGCAACCCTGCTTCCATTGACCATTACTGGTAACGATTATATTTTAGACGGGCAAAAATTACCTGCTATTTCCTCTTCTGCATCAAAGGACAGTACCGGAGCCATTCATGTTTCATTGGTAAATATTGACCC
>JAYVZR010000197.1:0-5347 GCA_043783135.1 Ferruginibacter sp.
TTAACGATTTTGCAAATAGCTGGCAGATTTTTAATGCACTTTTTATACATTACTCTTGTGTGACGAGCATTACAGACTTTTTGAGGGACGACTATTTAAAATTCAGTTGGCTTAGTAATTGCTTGAACTAAGAAGTATTATTTAAACAAGTTTGCAGACACTATTTAACAGTATCCTTAGCAGTATTGAAGCCAGGCAGTAGTTATTTAAAACAACAATTTTTTAATTTCTTCAACAAGCTCACCTTTGGTAATAGGGATGCCCATTATTTTATTGTACCCCTTGGCATCTATAAAATATACATCCCTGATAATTCTTATTAATTGGCCGTTATTAATTTCGGGTATCAATACATGATCAAAGTTTTTAAGTATGTCACCTAAATTTTTAGGAAAAGGGCGTACATAGCGCAAATGGGCATGCGAAACAGCATCGCCTTCATTTTGTAATTCTTTACAGGCACTTTTAATGGTACCATAAGTACTTCCCCATCCTAACACCAATACTTTTCCTTTCTCTTTGCCACTGTCTAATTTTTGTTCCGGTATATAATTAGCAATCATGTCAACCTTGGCCTGTCTTGTTTTTACCATATGCTGGTGGTTCTCCGGTTCATAACTTATATTGCCCGTTACATCCTGTTTTTCCAAACCGCCTACCCTATGCTCTAATCCGGCTGTGCCAGGTATTGCCCAGGGGCGTACTAATTTTTCATCTCTTTTATAAGGTTGAAACTTGCCGTTATCATCAAGGTCAGAAGCAAAATTTTGAGAAGCAAAAGATACTTTTATTTCCTGAAGGTCGGCAGCCTGGGGGTATTTCCAGGGCTCGGCACCATTGGCGATATAACCATCACTTAGAAATATCACTGGTGTCATGTGCTGTACACTTATCCTTACAGCTTCATACACCGCACTAAAACAATCACTAGGGGTACTGGCAGAAACTATTGGCATCGGGCATTCACCATTTCTGCCATAATAGGCCTGCATCAGGTCGCTTTGTTCGGTTTTGGTTGGTAGGCCCGTACTCGGTCCGCCCCGTTGAACATTTATAATAATCAAAGGTATTTCCAGCATTACTGCCAAACCCATTGCCTCTGCTTTTAAAGCCATGCCTGGGCCGCTGGTAGTGGTTACAGCTAAACTGCCACCATAACTGGCACCAATGCTCGAAGTAATGGCCGCTATTTCATCTTCGGCCTGAAAAGTTTTTATTCCAAAATTTTTATACTTGCTTAATTCATGTAAAATATCGCTGGCAGGTGTAATTGGGTAGCTGCCTAAAAATAAGGGAAGCCCGCTTTTTTGTGAAGCAGCTATCAGGCCATACGATAAAGCCTGGTTACCCATGATGGAGCGGTAGCTGCCGGTTTCCATCTTTGCTTTTTCTACGGTGTATCGTGTAGTAAATGTTTCTGTAGTATCGCCAAAATTATAACCGGCCTGTAGTGCTTTTATATTGCTTTCAAATATCTCTTGTTTCTTTGCAAATTTTTCTTTTATAAATGCAATGGTATTATCCATATCCCGGTTATACATCCAGTATAAAAAACCAAGCACAAACATATTTTTTGCCCGGTCTTTTTCTTTGATGCCCATGGTAAAATCTTTTAATGCTTCCCGGGTCATTTTGGTAACATCAATTTTTATCAGCTCGTAGCTGTCAAGGCTATGGTCTTCCAGCGGACTGATGCCTTCTGCATAATTGGCCAGCCTGAGGTTTTTACTATCAAAACCTTCTATATTGGCAATTATGATACCGCCGGGTTTTAATACTTTTAAATTTACTTTTAAAGCGGCTGCATTCATTGCTACCAGCACATCGCATATATCGCCAGGCGTAAATATCCTGTCGCTGCTAAACCGCAACTGGTAACCACTAACGCCGGGAAGCGTACCTATGGGGGCCCTAATTTCGGCCGGAAAATCCGGGAATGTTGCCAGGTCTATACCCAGCAAAGCTGTATTATTGGTAAACTGGCTACCGGTTAGCTGCATGCCGTCTCCGCTATCACCTGCAAATTTTATTACTACTTCGGGAAGTACCTGTTCTGATATGCTCATAATTTTTGAATTGCTGCAAGTTACAATGATTTTTATTTTTTGTGCCCAGCTTTAACAGCTTTTATTTTTCAGTAATAAAAGAAAAGATAAAACCATTATATTGGTAACTTTATTGTACAACATAAAGTTATTTTATATGTTTTGGTATAACAATGAATAACAAGGTAATTAAAACATTATTGTCTGTAATTTGAAGCAATAGTTTATAAAAAATTAACAACGCACAATAAATAATTTTGTAGCAACTGTTACAAAATGAATTAATTTTACATGGAAAAAAACATCAATTATGGCTTTATTTAAATCAGGAAACCCCACTTTATCAGAAAAAAATTTTCAATCTGTATTTGTTGGTAGTGGCAGCGAAACTATGACCTTACGGGGAACATTAAATAAGTTTGGGTTTATGCTAATCATGTTAATGGGTACCGCCTATTATTCATGGAAAGAATTTGCAGGTGGTGGAAACGTACAGCCACTTTTATGGACAGGCCTTATTGGCGGCTTTGTAATTGCATTGGTAATAATGTTTAAAAAAGAATGGGCCGGTTACCTGGCTCCATTATATGCCTTGATGGAAGGGCTTTTTTTAGGCGCTATTTCTGCAATTTATAATGATGCTTTTGCAGCAAAGGCACCCAATATTGTTATGAATGCAGTAGGTCTGACTTTTGGTACCGCCATTGCCATGTATTTATTATACAGCTTTAAAATAATTAAGGCCACAGAAAAATTTAAGGCAGTTATTTTTACCGCAACGGCAGGTATTGCCATATTTTATTTAATTGCGATGGTACTCCGTTTATTTGGGGTAGATATGGCTTTTTTACACGAAGGCTCTTTAATGGGTATCGGCTTTTCTTTAGTTGTGGTAGTGATTGCAGCTTTAAACCTTATTTTAGATTTTGATATGATAGAACAGGGTACAGCAGCAGGAGCGCCAAAATATATGGAGTGGTACGGTGCTTTTGGATTGATGGTAACCATTGTATGGTTGTACCTTGAAATAATCAGGTTGTTGGCAAAATTGAGTGATAGAAAATAAATTTTCTTTTAATAAAAAACAGCACTTTTTCGAGTGCGGTTTTTTATTGCCGGTATTTATTGTTGAACCAACATCTTTGGTGATTCAACTTGCTTCCGGTAAAACCAATTTTGCAAATAAGTTTTCGTATTAATTTTATTATTCCCGGCCATCCAATAAATTCCCAAGTCCCCCTAAAATACTTCCCTCTTCTTTACGGCTGCCGGTTTGCGGTGCATATCGAATTATTCTTCCTGCCAACCTGCTGATAGGTAAGGATTGTATCCATATTTTTCCTGGCCCCGTTAATAGAGCAAAATATAAACCTTCGCCACCAAACATCCAGTTTTTAACACCTTTTATAAATTCAATATCAAAATCTACCCCGGCAGTATATGCTACTATGCAACCGGTATCTACCTTAAAAATTTCACCAGCCTTCAATTCTTTTTCCATCACATAGCCTCCGGCATGTGCAAAGGCCAAACCATCTCCTTCCAGCTTTTCCATAATAAAGCCTTCACCACCAAAAATACCAGTGCCTAATTTTTTTTGAAACTCGATGCCAATACTCACACCTTTCGCTGCGCATAAAAAAGCATCTTTTTGAGCAATGATTTTTCCACCTAATTCTTTAAGGTCGAAAACTATTATTTTGCCGGTGTATGGCGCTGCAAAACTTACTTTCTTTTTCTCCATGCCTGTATTGGTAAAGGCAGTCATAAATAAACTTTCTCCTACGAGTAAACGCTTTCCGGCACTAAATAATTTCCCCAACAGGCTGTTGTCCTGCTGCTGGCTTCCATCACCAAAAATGGTTTGCATTTCAATACCATTATCCATCATCATAAATGCACCGCTTTCAGCAACCGCTGTTTCGTAAGGGTCTAATTCAATTTCTACAAATTGAAGTTCTTCTCCATAAATTTTATAATCTATTTCGTGATTTTGTAACATGGTCTTTAACTTTTTGTGAAGGTAATTATCTATTAAAAAATAGTAACCAAAATAAGGATGAGTGGAAACAAAAATGCCTTCACTGAATGAAGGCATCCCATAGCCAGGTATCCAGACCTTACCAATATAATAAAATGGGTATACTACTATTAAAAAGGGGCGCTATACAATTAATTTAGCGAAATGTTAAACAGTAGCAACTCTGCAAATTAATTTTATTACCTATTCGGCTCATCAATTTTATACAGCTTACTAACTTTTACTAAATCAGGATATTGGCCATTACTATTGCATAGTAAACTTTCTAAAAATTCAATGCGCTTTTTTGGAAAATTGATTTCTTCTTTGTGTAAATTGTCCCGGTCTTTCAGCTGTTTATTTTTGTCCTGGGTTTTAGAATCAAAACTATATTTTCTACTTATTAAGCTCTAGTCAAGTTCATAAAATTGATAGAAACCAACATTAAAAACAATGGCAAGTTTTGATAATTTAGAAATAGAGATATCTGATATGCCTTTTTCCAAATTACGATAGGCTGTCGGGCAGAGCTGAAGGTCGGCGGCAATTTCTTTAACACTTTTATTTCTAAAGATGTGGACGGTTTGAGTGTTTGCGCCTACTTTAATTTGTATTAGATCAGCAGTTCGTTTTTTACCTACGATGTAAACGGTAATCTCATGCTGGATAATAATAAAAAGATCAGCAGCATCACCTATAACCATCTCAACCTTCCATTGCTTATAACGGTAACGGGTAAAGGCACCATTGCCTACACGTATGATGCTGCAGGCAATAAGCAGAAAAAGGTAACCACAGAAACCAATGCAACGGTACCCTATAACGGTACAAATTATACCAGTAATATTACCACCACAACAACCTACCTGGGTGGCTCCGTGTTTGAAACAAAACAATATAGCCATGCTTCTTTAACATCACTCAATTATACAGACCGGCTGCAATTTATTGCACAGGAAGAAGGGCGGATACGTTTTAAAACAGAGACCACCACGCTGCAATATGATTATATGCTCAAAGATCATTTAGGCAATGTACGGATGGTATTAACAGAAGAGTTACAAACCGATACTTACCCTGCAGCCACTATGGAAACAGCTGTACCAGCAACTGCAGCCAATGAAGAATTATATTATTCCAATCTTCCTTTAACAAGATCGGCCGTACCCAGTGGTTATCCTGCAAATACACCTGCAGGCAATGCAGTAGTTGCAAAAGTAACGTCAGCATCAGGCGCACAAAAAATTGGGCCCGCCATCACCTTAAAAGTAATGGCAGGCGA
>JAYVZR010000198.1:0-5343 GCA_043783135.1 Ferruginibacter sp.
CTTGTATTTACCCGTACCAAACATGGTGCTGATAAAGTGGTAAAAATTTTGCACAAAGAAAAGATTAGTGCTGCTGCCATACATGGCAACAAATCTCAAAATGCCCGGCAACATGCACTTACTAATTTTAAAAATGGAAACCTGCGTGTGCTGGTGGCCACAGATATTGCAGCCAGAGGAATTGATATTGACGAACTGACGCATGTTATAAATTTTGAATTGCCCGATGTACCCGAAACCTATGTACACCGCATAGGCCGTACCGGCAGGGCTGGTAACACCGGTATTGCATTTTCGTTTTGTGATAATGAAGAGCGGATAGAATTAAGGGACATTCAAAAATTAATTGGCAAAACAATTCCTGTTGTTAACAGCCATCCTTATCCTGCTGGCACAGCACCTGCAGAGGCATCTTCATCACAACAGCAAAGGCCGGCTTTTAAAAGAGGTGGAAATAATAATAGTCAATCATCGGGCAGGCCACCGAGAAGAAATTTTGGAAGCAGGCCGGCATCGGGAGGAAGACGTTCTTAATACTGTTCATAAGCTTCTTTATGTGCCTGTTTTATTTTCTTTCTTAAGGAAGATGGTTTTAAAACCGTAAGATTGTTACCAAAGGAAAGCAGCTCCATCACAAGGTCGTGTGTGATAAACAGTTTTAGTTTTATCCGCAACTCTTCGGCGTTGTCTGTAATTATTTCCTGTGTTTCATGCATTGGCAATGTCTTGATGTATTTGCCCTGGAAAGGATCGAATGAAAGTATTACCTCTTCCGGCTTTTCATCAATGGGATTGATGATACCAAAACAGTAGCGGTAATTTTCATTCATGTTATAGGCAACACTTGTTGTAAACCTGTTGTTGGTTATTTCAAGATTAGTAAGCCTGTCAAGCCCAAAACTTTTTATGTGATTGTCTTTACAATCTTTTACAAAAACATACCAGCGGTTTTTAAATTCTTTTAATGCAAATGGTTCGGCTGTTCTATGGCTTGGTTCATCTTCCCAAAATTTTTGATAGTCAAATTTTACCTGCAGCTTATTTTTAATGGCATGAAGCAGGCCGTATAAATTTTCTGTTCCCTGCGGCCTTCGTTTTTACATGTAGATGAATGGGCTAATATCTTCCGCAAGATTGAGCGAATGAAACATATCAAAAGCCTCCATTATTCTTTCAAAACCATTATTGTCTTTTTGTTGGTTGCTGATAAAATAACCTTTCTGTTTGGGTGAGTATTCAATGCTCAATCCAAACAGTGTATTGATTTCTTTAAAGTCTCTCTGTAATGTTCTTTTTGAAAAACCAATATTGATAGTTTCATCTTTTAGTTGAAGGTTGCTTGCCTGATTTTCAATATAGTTTTCCAATTCTTTATAAGAAGTGTATAGTTTGGCGGTTAGTTTTTTTATGATGAGAAGATAACGGGATATGTAGGCACGTTTAGACATTGGATTTTTTATTATGGCAATAAAGGTTTAAAACATTTTCTTACTATTGAAATGATATCTTCAATATAATCTTCATTTACATGGCGGTATCTATTTATGCCGATTCTTCCTGGGTGATAAGCATCAATAAAAAGTTTATCATCTTTAAAATAATATTTTGGCCCAGAGTCCAATGTTTGATATGGTATATTAGAAAGACCAAGCATTTTATTATAAAATTTCAGGGTATTTCCTCCAATAATAATATCTGGATTTAATAATGCAATTTGTTTTTTTAAAATATCTTGATTCTCTAAAAATATCTTTCCTAACACTGAATCATTACTCTTACTTTTTCCGGCAAACTTGTTGATATTTAAAAAAGCAATCTTTTTAAGACAAGAAATCATTTTTATATTATCTTCTATAAAATCCATATCGTCATAAGACATAAAATTATTCAGTATCCCAGAACTAGTATAAATAATAGGATACCATGTTTTCTTGCTACTTGTGGTTTTTAAAAACTTATAGCAATCTTCATCTATATTAAATAAACCAGCAAGCGACCATCCTCCTTCCCCTTCATTATCGTTATCGTAAGCTTCTTTTAGAAGCCACAATATTTTGGGTGAAGTGTTAATATAAGCTTCCCAGTTTACTACGCCATCTTCAATAGCATTAAATTCAGCGTCTTTATCAATTGCAAATTTTGCATTAATAACATCCCATTTATTTTTAAATTCTTCTACAGTCATAACTAAATTATTTTGTTCGTTTGATATAAAGTTAGTCTATCTCTTAAAGCCTATTACAGAAAGATTTCTTTTCTCCTCAAACTCCCTTTCCCCCTGATTATAAATTTGCGCCACCGTCATCGCCTCATTTATTATTGTATCAAACCCAAGCTTATAAGAAAGCGCTTGCGCCTTTGCTGTTTCCAGTTCTTTAAATTCATATTTTGCAATCAACCTTCCTTTTCTCATCAGCGCATTATCCACTTTTGAAATATCAGTATTGAAAGAGCAAATGATTTGTATGTTCAGGCAGTCAGACAGTAGCCCGTCTGAAACATTTAATAATGCTGACACCATCGAAGCACCATTTCTTTCCCTGTCAATCAAAATGTTTTCTGCATCTTCAATTACCAAAATAGAATTACTGTTATCCATTAATACTCCCATCAAATCTGGGTTGGTGATTTTTGCAGCCATGCCCGGCGTTAAAAAAATTACATTCTTTTTTAAAACCGAAATAAGATGACGGATATAAGAAGTTTTGCCAGTACCAGGTTTTCCATGCAGCAATACAATTCCTTTATCATCCTTTTTTGAAAGCCTTTTTAAAATGATGGAATGTATGGCAGCAAAATCATCATTATAGTTTTGGTCTATGCTTAGTTTGGGTTTGTTAACCTGTACCCAGTTACAGCTAATACCATTACTTCCTGCTGTAAGCAAACATAATTTTGACTGTCTTTTTGTTTTTCGTTCCTGAAATTTTTTTATCTCTTCCGTAATAGTTTCTATAACAGTATAGCTTGTTTTACGAAAAGCAAAACGTACAGTAGATTGCCCATGGTCAAAATTTACAATCAGGTCTTCGTATAAAGTATATAATACATCATCCAGTTCTGCAGCCTTACTTTTTAACGAGTTTAGGTATCTTTTACTGAAATGAATATCTGTAATATTGTCTTTGTATTTTTCAAAAAAAAAATGATTCGCTTTTTTACAGTCTATATTTATTTCATGGGTAAAATTTGGTATGCAGTTGAACCGGGTAATAAATAAGTTGAACACATTAATATAAGTAACCGGCACACCAGAAAATATATCCGGCATATTGCCACTACCAATTGTATTTATCTGAAATGGTTCTTTCATAAGTTCTTCTGGTTTCATATTTTTTTGTTTTGTCAAAAGTAAAAGCACCCTGCGCCAAACTATGTCGCAGTAAAAATCAAAGAAAAAAATATTTACTTCCTTCGCTAACTTTACGTCCAAATTAAAACAATGTCTTCTCTCACCATCACCACAATACAAACCGATATTATCTGGGAAGATAAACCGGCCAACCTGCAACAGTTAGAGGAGAAGATAAATTCCATTGAAGAAAGAACGGAAATAATTGTGTTGCCAGAAATGTTCAGCACAGGCTTTACCATGCAGCCGCAATTATTTGCAGAAACAACAGAGGGAGAAACGATTGAATGGATGAAAAGAATAGCTGCTGATAAAAGAATTATTCTCACAGGAAGCATCATTATAAACGAAGAAGATAAATTTTACAATCGCCTTATATGGATGTTGCCCAATGGTGATTATGGTTTTTATAATAAACGTCATTTGTTTGCGTATGCAGAAGAAGACAAACATTATACTGCAGGCAATAAAAGATTGATTGCATCTGTAAAAGGATGGAAAATTAATTTGCAGGTTTGTTATGATTTGCGTTTTCCTGTTTGGGCAAGACAAGCGCCTCAACACAAACAAGGAGAGATGCAGGTGCCTGAATATGACCTGCTAATTTACGTGGCCAACTGGCCGGAAAAAAGGAGCCATGCCTGGAAAACATTGTTGTGTGCAAGGGCTATCGAAAATCAATGTTATGTGGTGGGTGTAAACAGGGTGGGCAATGATGGTAATAATATTGCTCACAGTGGTAACAGTCTGGTGATTGATCCATTGGGAGAAGTATTGTATCACATGGCCAATGAAGAAGATATTTCTACAATAACACTCAACAAAGAAAGACTGGAAGAAGTAAGAAATAAATTTCCTTTTTGGAAAGATGGGGATGACTTTAGGTTATTGTGATAATATTTCTTAATCTTCTTTACTGCGATCAATGTTGCTTTTTGTATTACAGAACCGGGTATATAAAGGGTTAGCCTCTTGCGAAAAATAATTTTTTTAAAGCTAATCGAATTTTTAATTTCCCGAATCCTTTATCATTTGCTTTACTATCAGCATTTTTCTATCTAATCCTTTTCTTACACCTTCCACTGTAGGCGGAATGTAAATATCGGGTGCCACACCCCTTCCGTCTTTTGGTACATGGTTGTATTGTACCAGTTTAAAAAATGGTAGCCGCACCCTTAGTTTAGTATTGGGTAAAATAATATCAGGTATCATTATACCATTGTTACCATACCAGCCACCTCCGGTTTCTTCACCTGCTAATTTAATATTTGATTGTCCTTTTACGGCATTGCAAAATAAAGTGGAGGCAGAAAAAGTAGGCCCGTTGGTAAGTACATACACAGGTCCGTCAAAATGATTTTTCTTTTTCGGTTTGTATAAATGTCTTTCCCAGTAACCAAAATGATAGTTGCCATCTTTCTGTTTTTTGGTAAGAAAAAGCAACGCCAGGTTACTAAAAAACCCTTGCTTGATATTGCCTGTGTAAGGCTTCATGGTTTTGGCAACAGCGTATGCTGTGTCGGCTACTTTAAAGGGTTTGTTACGCAAATATTTTGTAAGCAATACATACATGTTTATTTCGCCACCGCCATTGCTGCGTAAATCAATCACCAGGTTTTTTATATGTTGTTGATTTATTTTCTTAAAAGATTTTTTAATAAAACACCGCAAATGCCCGCCGCCACCGGTGCTAAAAGTATTGATGGTAAGCACCGCTGTATTGATGCTGCTGTCAATGGTTAACGAACGTGCATTTTCTCTACGTTCTTTTTTCAACTGCCTCCGTGAAATTTTTTCAAATGGCTTAATTATTTTTTGTTTGCTGGTATCTAACTGTGGGCCCCACATAGGAATCAATATTGTTCTTTCAGTACCGCTGCTGTCAATATAACCTACCCGGTAATTTTTATAAATACCAAAAACATTTCTATGGTAATAAGGAAAGTTGCTGCTGAGGCGGATGTAGTTTACATTATCGGCATATCCATCCA
>JAYVZR010000199.1:0-13886 GCA_043783135.1 Ferruginibacter sp.
AGGAAATAAGTGCAATTACTATAAATGCAATTTTCTTCATAATGTAATCTTGAGTGGCAAAAATAATAGCCAGCAGGGTTAATGAAAGGTTAAATGAAATTAAAAAAATTGCCCGAAGTAAATCGGGCTAATCATTATTTGTGGGCCCACCTGGGCTCGAACCAGGGACCACCTGATTATGAGTCAGGTGCTCTAACCAACTGAGCTATAGGCCCTGTTATTTTTATATAACGGAGGGCAAAAGTAAGATAAATAAGGTAATTTTGAAACCAAAAATAAAATTATGGCAAAAATAAAAAATCTATTGTTTGATCTTGGCGGGGTTTTACTTAACATAGATTATAATAAAACAGCCGATGCTTTTAAAAAACTGGGGGCGCAGCAATTTGAGGAATTGTATTCTCAATCTGGCGCAAATCACTTATTTGAGGAACTGGAAACCGGTAAAATTTCTGATAATGATTTTTATACTGCTATTCAACAATACTGTTATCCATCTACTACAAAAGAACAGCTTGAAACAGCGTGGAATGCCATATTGCTGAATTTTAGGATAACTAGCATTGAGTACCTTAGCGGCCTAAAGGAAAAATACAATATTTATTTATTAAGCAATACCAACAGCATTCACTTAAAAGCCTTTGGTAAAATATTTGAGGCAGAAATTGGAAACGCTTGCCTTGATGATTATTTTATTAAAGCATATTATTCGCATAAAATTCATCTACGCAAGCCATATCCATCAACATATCAATTTGTTTTGGATGATGCCGGTATTAAGGCTGAGCAAACACTGTTTATTGATGACTCCATAGTCAATATTGAAGGTGCTAAAGAAGCCGGATTAGAAGTGCATCATTTATTAGCCGGCCAAAAAATTGAGGATATTGCATTTTAATAATTACGCTGCCCCTTTATTATTTAACTTCTTCAAAGTCAATATAGTCGTCGCTTTTAGTAGTTGTTTGGGGATGAACGGGTGGTTTAGTAGTATTGTAATTATTATTTTGCTGCTGTTCGTGTTGTTTCATTTTTTCCTGCATTTGAGCACTCATGTCGCCAAATTGTTTTTTTACCTGCTTAGTAGTTTTAGCTACCGGAATTATCAAATCAAAAACTAATTTGTACACCAGGTATAAAATAAAAAGCTCAAAAGCCAGTCTAAAAATATTCATAATGTAAAGGTATAAAGCAATTAAAAACAATCGTGTTAAAAATATATAAATTATTACAAAAATATAATACTCCTGAAGGGATACATTTTTTTGGTAATAATTATTTTACTATATTTGCAGCGGAAAAAGACACAAATGAAGGGAACGAAGATCGTTCCCTTCTTCTTTTATTATGACTGAAGTTACAAACATAATGGCAATTGAAGCATTGATTGGAAGGTTGCTACTGGAAACGGAAGATATTTTTTTAGTATCAATAAGTATTAAGCCAACTAATAATATAAAAGTTTACCTGGATGCAGACGCTGGTTTAAATATTGATAAATGTGTTAAAATAAACCGGGCCATGTACCGCACAATGGAAGAAGAATGCTGGTACCCCGATGGTTTTTCTCTGGAAGTATCAAGCCCCGGAATAGATGAACCTTTGAAGCTTATCAGGCAGTATAAAAAAAATATTGGACGAAATGTGGAAGTAACAATGATTGATGAAACAAAGCAGGAAGGAAAATTATCAGCCGTTACCGAAAACACCATTTCAATTGAATACACTGAAGGGAAAAATAAAAAAGCGGTTTTAATAATAAAAGAAATCCCGTTTGACAGTATAAAACAAACAATAGTATTGATTTCATTTTAATTAAATAATAAAAAATCCCTGCCGGCGGGGATGTAAAGGTGAGGCTGGTAAGTTTATGGCACGTATTAATTTGATTGATTCCTTCCAGGAATTTAAAGAAGCTGAAAACATTGATCGTCCAACATTAATGAAAGTAATGGAGGATGTTTTTAAAACATTGATCCGTAAAAAGTATGGCAGCGACGATCAGTTTGATGTAATTGTAAATGATCAGAAAGGTGACCTGGAAATTTTCCGTCGCCGGACCATTGTTGATGATGGTGATATATACAATACCTTAACTGAAATTGAATACAGCGATGCTATTAAAATAGAACCTGATTATGCTGTTGGTGAAGAGTTATATGAAGAAGTTGATATTCAAAAAGAATTTGGCCGTAGGGCAATATTAGCCGGAAAGCAAACCCTGGCAAGCCGCATTAATGATTTAAAGAAAAACCTGCTGATAAAAAAATACGAAGACCGTGTAGGCGATATCGTTAGTGGAGAAGTTTACCAGGTTTGGAAAAAAGAAGTGCTGTTGCTGGATGAGGAAGGCAATGAAATGATTTTACCTAAATCAGAACAGATACCATCTGACTACTTTAAAAAAGGGGAAAATGTAAGAGGTGTTGTTAAAAAAGTTGAATTAAAAAACAGCCAGGCAATAATTGTGGTATCCAGAACAAGTGCATCTTTTTTGGAAAAATTGTTGGAAATTGAAGTGCCGGAAATATTTGATGGTTTAATTGTTGTAAAAAAGATAGTAAGAGACCCGGGCGAAAGAGCTAAAATAGCGGTAGAAAGTTTTGACGACCGGATTGATCCCGTAGGTGCCTGTGTTGGTATGAAGGGTAGCCGTATACATGGTATTGTGAGGGAACTAAAGAATGAAAATATCGACGTAATAAACTGGACCAATAATATTCAGTTGTTGATACAACGTTCGTTGACACCTGCAAAAATTACCAGTATCGATATTGATGAAGAAAAAAAGCATGCCACTGTATTTTTAAAACCCGACCAGGTTTCACTGGCAATTGGCCGCAGGGGTGTAAATATTAAATTAGCCTGCGAATTAACAGGGTATGAAATTGATGTTTTCAGGGATAATGAAGGTGAGGTAGATGAGTTTGATATTGACCTGGAAGAATTTAGTGATGAAATAGAACCATGGGTAATTGAAGCCTTGAAAAAGGTTGGTTGCGATACAGCCCGCTCTGTCCTTGATTTAACAGCAGAGGAATTAGAACGCAGAACAGATTTGGAAAAAGAAACCATTGCTGATGTAATGAGGATTTTAAAAGAAGAATTTGAGAAAGAATAAGGGTATGGAAATGAATTATAAATTAAAAAGAAAAGTATCGCCTATGCATTAAAAGTTATAGGCACATAAAACACGAATGTCAGAAGTAGCAACAAATACACCAAGATTGATGGCAGCGGCCAAAGAATTTAATATAGGTACAAACACCTTGATTGAATTTCTGGAATCAAAGGGTCTTAGCAATGAAAAGCTGAATCCTGGCTCCAAACTTACGGAACAAATGTACCGGGTATTACAGTCAGAGTTTCAACAGGATAAAGTAGCCAAAGAAAAAGCACAAAAGGTTGAATTATCAAAAGGGGCTGGAGTTACAGAACCGAAAAAGAAAAGAGACGAGGAAGATCTCTCCATAAAAAAGAAAGAATCGGCTGCAATAGTTCCTCCCGTTGTTGAAAAAGCAGCAGAAGTAAAACCTGTTGAGCAAATATATCAGGTAACAGAAAAACCTGTTGATGAAAAAAAGGTTTTGGCAAAACCAACTGAAGAAAAGGAAATTGCAGCAGAAAAGGGTACCCCAAAAAGACCTTCCGACGAAAAATCAAAAGAAACAGGGCCAGCAAAAGTTGAACTTACAAAGATAGATGCCCCCGAACTGGAAGCCCCTAAAGTGGTAAAAAAGATTGATCTGGATGCCATTGATTCTTCAACAAGACCGAAGAAATCTGCTAAAAAAACAGAGGAAAAACCTGCTGAAACAATAGCAAAAAAAGAAAAGGCCCCTATTACTGAAAAACCTGCGGCAATAGTTGAACCCCCGTTAATTACTGAGCCAGCAAAATCTGTTGCATCCGATTTAAATATTCCTGCTGTTATTGAAAATATAAAGGCAGATAAAATAGAAGGCCCTAAAATTTTAGGTAAAATTGAATTACCTGTTGATAATGATACAAGGCCAAAAAGGGAAGATGATAAGCGTAAACGCAAGCGTATCCCTATGGAAAGAAAGCCCGGCGCACCTCCACACCATGGCCAGCAGGGAGGAGCTGGTCATGCACCAAAACCCGCCATAAATGAACAAAACCGGCATCGTCCAAATACAGGATCAGCACCTGCCGGAAGCAGGCCTGGTGGAGCATCTGGCGTAAACAGGCCAGGTGGAGGAAATCAGCAAGGTGGTGGTAACAGGTTTAATAATAACCGCAATGCTGCACCAGCTGCACGTACTCAGGACAGGGAAATTGACGCTAAAGAAATTCAGGATAAAATAAAAGAAACACAGGCCAAATTGTCAGGCGGTGGTGGAAGGGGCAAAAGCCTGAAAGCCAAATACCGTAAAGCTAAAAGAGATGAACTGGCGATACAAAGAGGTGCTGATGGAGCAGAGAGCAATAAATTACAGGTTACCGAATTTATTTCTGTAAGTGAACTGGCTGGTTTAATGGATGTTAGTTTTGCAGACATTATCAGCAAGTGCATGAACCTTGGCATAATGGTATCTATTAACCAACGCTTAGAGGCGGATGTTATTGAGCTGGTAGTGAGCGAATTTAATTATGAAGTAGAATTCATCGGCGTAGAAGATGCTGCTGAAATGGAAGAGGAAGAGGACGACGATGATATTGAAAATCTTGCACCAAGGGCCCCCATTGTTACCATTATGGGACATGTTGACCATGGTAAAACATCTTTACTCGATTATATCCGTAATACCAATGTTATTGCAGGAGAAGCGGGAGGTATTACACAACATATAGGTGCTTACGAAGTAAAGTTGAAAGATGGAAGAGCCATCACATTTCTTGATACACCGGGCCACGAAGCCTTTACAGCAATGAGGGCACGTGGTGCAAAAGTTACCGATATTGCGGTAATTGTAATTGCTGCTGATGATGCAGTAATGCCCCAGACAAAAGAAGCAATTTCACATGCACAGGCAGCAGGCGTACCCATGATATTTGCTATTAATAAAATAGACAGGGATGGCTCAAACCCCGAAAAGATAAAAGAACAATTAGCCGCCATGAATATTTTGGTAGAAAGCTGGGGCGGTAAATATCAAAGCCAGGAAATAAGTGCTAAACAAGGTTTGAATATCGACCTGTTGATGGAAAAAATATTGCTGGAAGCAGATGTGCTGGAACTAAAAGCAAACCCTGTTAAGGTCGCCAACGGAACAGTAATTGAAGCATCGCTTGATAAAGGGCGTGGCTATGTAGCAACAATACTTGTACAAAACGGTACATTGAAGCAAGGCGATATGATTGTTTCCGGTCAAAATTTTGGTAAGGTAAAAGCCATGTACAACGAGCGCAACCAACGCAGCGAAATAGCACCTCCATCAACACCGGTATTAATATTGGGTTTAAATGGTGCGCCACAGGCAGGTGAAACATTCAGGGTTTATGCAGATGAAAGTGAAGCAAGAGAAAAAGCATACCAGCGTGGACAAATATTAAGAGAGCAGGGTATGAGGGCCAAAAAACATATCACCCTGGATGAAATTGGCCGTCGTTTGGCATTGGGAAGCTTTAAAGAATTGAACGTTATTATTAAGGGTGATGTGGATGGATCTGTAGAAGCATTAAGCGATTCCTTACAAAAATTAAGTACAGAAGAAATTGTAATAAAAGTTATTCATAAAGCCGTTGGTGCCATTACCGAAAGTGATGTAACATTAGCCAATGCTTCTGATGCCATCATTATTGGTTTCAATGTACGTCCATCTATGCAGGCAGCCCGTTTAGGCGAGCAGGAAGGTATTCAGATTAAATTGTATTCTATTATTTACAATGCCATTGAAGAAATAAGAAGTGCAATGGAAGGTATGCTGGAGCCAGGGGTTGAAGATAAAGTACTGGCCAATGTAGAAATTAAAGAAATGTATAAGTTTGATAAAGCCACAGTTGCCGGGTGTATTGTACTGGATGGCAAAATTGCAAGAAATAACCGTATTCGTTTGGTAAGGGATGGTATTGTAATATTTACCGGCGAACTGGGTAGCCTTAAACGTTACCGCGATGACGTAAAAGAAGTAACTACTAATATGGAGTGCGGGTTAACTATTAAGAACTACGCAAACATTGAAGTTGGCGATATAGTAGAAGCATTTGAAGAAGTAGAAGTTAAGCGGACACTATAATGTATGATGTTTGCAACAACTGCCTGACGTATTCGTATGACCAAAATAGTAGCTGGCTAATACATAAAAATAAAAAAGGGTATCAGTTGAAGAGGGGTATCAGATAAGTTTGCTTCCACTAAATGTGGGTTTTTGAAGGCTTGTTATTTGAAAAGTTTTCAAAATTATCAGGGTCAGGAACCCTCCTCCGGAGGGCATGGAGGCTACACAAACATTTGTTAAACATAATAACAAAAGGGCTATTGATAAAATAGCTCTTTATTTTTGACAGTTGACCGCCGTTTGAACAAATCAGGGAATATTTAATAATTTATTGATTGAATAAAATGAATGCACAAATAAAAATTTTCCTCACCTGCCTTATCCTTTTTTTAGGTAGTATAGCTTTTGCACAAACGGTACAACCTCCTGCACAGGCTATCCAAACTTCGCAAACTGCAAAAGTTACCGCAGATAAGATTATAGCCGTGGTAGGAAATAAGATTATTTTAAAAAGCGATATCGACAATTCCCTCGCAGATGCGGTTCGCCAGGGGCAAGAACTGCTACCCAATGCCTCTTGCTTAACTTTAGAGCAGGCAATGGGTATAAAGGCCCTGGTAATTCAGGCAGAAAGGGATTCTTTGCCTGTATCAGACGAACAAATTGAAGCAGATATTGATAACCAAATACGCTATTTTATTGGTGCCTATGGTTCCAAAGAAAAACTGGAAGAAATTTCCGGAAAATCGATATACAAGTTAAAAGAAGATTTTAAAGACCAATTTAGGGAACGGAAACTGGCAGGGGACATGCGCAGTAAAATTGTAGATGGTGTACGTATAACACCCAATGAAGTGGCCGCTTATTTTGATAAATTACCTAAAGACAGTTTACCTTTTTATGAAAGTGAATTAGAGATAGGGCAAATAATGGTGTATCCTAAAGCTAGCAAAGATGCAGATGATTATTGTATAGAACAGTTGACTGATATTAAAAAACAGGTGGAAAGTGGAAAGAAGGATTTCAAAAAATTAGCAGATATTTATTCTGATGACGAAGCTACCCAAAAACAAAATGGAGGGGAGCTTGAAATAAACAGAGCACTGAAAAATTTTGATCCGGTATTTTTAGGTAAAGCCTTTTCCTTAAAAGAAGGCCAGGTAAGCAGCCCTTTTAAAACCCAGTTTGGCTATCACATTATACAAATGGTTAGCCGTGCTGGTGATGATGCCGTAGTAAGGCACATTTTAAAAATACCTACAATTACCCCTGAAGAAATTCATAAATCAATCAATAAACTCGATACTGTGCGATCAAAATTAATAGCCGGTACGCTAACCTTTGGCGAAGCAGTTTCAAAATACAATGAAGACGAGAATACCAAATTTACAGGTGGAAGAAAAATTAATGCCGAAGGAAGTACCTATATCACCATCGACCAGATGGACAAGGATATGGTAGTACTCTTGAAAGATCTGCAGGTAGGTCAATTTTCTCAACCAAAGGAATTTGAAAACGAAAGAAGAAAGAAGGGTGTAAGGATTGTTTATCTTTTAAGTAAAACAGCACCACACAGGGAAAATTTAAAAGATGATTATAATAAGATAAGCCAAAAGGCTTTGGAACAAAAAAAGGGGGAAGCCCTGCAAAGTTGGTTTAAAGAAAAAATAGGCAGTTTTTATGTAAAGCTGGATGCAGAATATCAAAACTGCACTGAAATGCAAAAATGGTTAATTCCAACAATGGCTGGCACCGCAGGTAATTAATACAATAAAAATAACTGGCTAAAGCGTTCTGATACCTGTCAGAACGCTTTACTTTTGTACAGATGCCCCGGCATTTTTTAAAACTAATTAATGCCCTTAAAAAATAAGATATTTTGATAGAGAAAAAAAAGCAATTTAAGCAGGAACAAAAAACTGTATTGGTAGGCATTGTAACCGGCGGCCAAACAGAATTACAGCTAAATGACTATCTTAATGAACTGGCTTTTTTAGCAGAAACTGCTGGCGTAATTACTGTAAAAAGGTTTACACAAAAATTGCCGCATCCAGATAGCAGAACCTTTGTAGGCAAAGGAAAGCTGGAAGAAATAAAAAGGTATGTCAGCCTTCACAGCGATGTAGAGCTGGTAATTTTTGATGACGAATTAACAGGTTCACAAATTCAAAACATTGAAAAAGAAATTGGTGTAAAAACCATTGACCGCAGTGATTTAATACTTGACATATTTGCCAGCAGGGCCAAAACTGCCCAGGCCCGTACACAGGTAGAACTGGCCCAATACCAATACATTTTACCCCGTTTAAAAGGAATGTGGAAACATTTGGAAAGACAGGGCGGTGGCGTAGGTACAAGGGGCCCCGGCGAAACTGAAATAGAAACCGACAGGCGTATTGTAAAAGATAAAATTACTTTGTTGCGTAAACGCCTGGCCGAAATAGACCAGCAATCTTTCACCCAGCGAAAAGAAAGAGGTGAGTTTATCAGGGTATCACTGGTGGGCTATACCAATGTGGGCAAATCAACCATTATGAACCTGCTCAGTAAAAGTGAGGTATTTGCAGAAAATAAATTATTTGCCACACTTGATACAACCACAAGAAAAGTAGTATTTGAGCAAACACCTTTTTTATTAAGCGATACTGTTGGCTTTATTCGAAAGCTCCCCCATCATTTGGTGGAGAGTTTTAAAAGTACCCTTGATGAAGTAAGGGAAGCGGATATACTGTTACATGTAGTTGATATATCCCATCATCAATATGAAGAGCAGTTAGCAGTAGTAAACAAAACCCTGTCTGAATTAGGTGTTCATGAAAAGCCTACCGTTACGGTTTTTAATAAAATGGATAAATACCAGGCTGAAGCTTTTGATGAATGGCTGGAAGATGATGTAAAAAAAGAAATTCTGTCTGATCTTAAACAACGCTGGCAAAATGAAACAAACAATAATTGTGTATTTATTTCTGCCACAGAAAAAACAAATATTGAAGCCCTAAGACAAACTATCTTAAATAAAGTAAGAGAAATGTATCGTATAAGATACCCATACAAAGCTGAGTATTTTTATTGATCTCTTTATGCCAACAAAATATATGAAGCATACCAAAAAATACAAATGGCATAAACTGGCGGAAAATATAAGTGAAATAAATTTTTCAGACAATGGCCTCACTGAAATCAAAGTAGCTGATAAAATAATCTGTATTGCTTTCCGTAACAATTCAGTCACTGCCTGTACACAAAAATGCCCGCATGCCGGAGGAACACTAAGTGGTGGATTTATTGATGCCATGGGAAATATTGTTTGTCCGCTTCACCGTTACAAGTTTAATCTCCAAAATGGCAGAAACACCAGTGGCGAAGGGTATTTTTTAAAAACATTTCCTGTAGAAATACGAAATGAAGGGGTATTTATAGGCTTTGAAGAAAATAACCTGTTTAATTGGCTTAAATAATTTGATTTAATTTTTTGTCTAAAACTAAAATGCCTTATTTTTGCCTCCCAATTAAAAAACAGCAAATTCCTCCTTAGCTCAGTTGGTTAGAGCATCTGACTGTTAATCAGAGGGTCTCTGGTTCAAGTCCAGAAGGGGGAGCAGCCACAGTAAAGGGTTTCATTAAATGAAGCCCTTTTTCTTTTTACTCATTCCTGCATAAGGCCGGCACGGGCATTTTATGTGGCTGTTTTGTTTATTTTTTTTCAAATATTCTGTTCCGTGTTCGGTGCCCTCACCGATCACAACCTTCTGTTCCGTGGTCGGTGTCCTTCACCGAACACAACCTTTAGTATGCTCTACCAAAGACAGCGTGGATAAAATTTCCCGGAATGAAGTATCTTGTAAATTTTAGTGAAGTATTCTAATCGGAAGTCGTGTTCGGTGAGGGTACCGACCACGGAAGCAAAGATTTCAAGAAGCTAAAACCGGCCCGGACAAAATGGCTTTTTATTCTGTTATAGTAAACCTGATAATTGTTTTGGATGAATTGACAACTGTGGCTCCATTAGACAAATAAAAAGTTATCTCAACATTGTCGTTTCCAACATAATTTAAACGCGGTTTGTAATTGTAAATCATTTTACCCAAACTATCCCGCTCTAATTTACTGGTATCAAAATGCTTTGCCTGACGGGTAATTGCCATTCCATCCTCTATGCCAATAAGCCCAAATGCATACTTAAAATACTGATTCTTTTTTAAACCCAGGTTTATTGTTTGTTGATTATTATCGTCATCAGATTTTTTGCAGGATTGTGTAAAAATAACAACGCAAAAAAGCATTGCATAAGCGGATATTATTTTTTTCATGCAGTTTTATTTAAACAGATGACAGCTGTTTATTCGTTTGGGTTGCATCGCAGTTTTAAAATAGTTCACATCGGGCAAGTATTTGTGCTTCGGCGGTGTTTTCATCTGATACTGTTATAAATAAAAATATTTACTCCGAAACCCCAACCCTCAAAAGAGGATTAATTTATAAGCTCCCATTGATAAAGTAAGCGGATGCTCTCATTAAAAGTATTCCGCAATCTATAATCTATTCTATTTACTTGTGTACCCGTAGGGTTTAGAAGGAAATAACTTTTATGATTGAAAATTTAAAAAGCGAAAACCCCTCAGGCACTGAATTACTTTATGTTCCGTGGTCGGTATCCTCACCGAACACAACCTTTAGTATGCTCTACCAAAGACAGCGTGGATAAAATTTACCGGAATGAAGTATCTTGTAAATTTTAGTGAAGTATTCTAATCGGAAGTCGTGTTCGGTGAGGTGACACCGACCACGGAAGCAGAGGGGCGACTAATTATTCCCACTTTTTATAAAATATTTGTACATTGATTATCAACAAATTCAAGAGTACCTTAAGAGATAAACTTAAAAGAGGTTATTTATGAATTTAATTAGATATTAGCAGCATAATTATTTTGAAAAAGGTAGAAACAAAAATTTTAATTGAGGAATTAGAAACAGATGGGCATAGCCCAATGAAGTTTATTTGTTCGGACGGTGCAGTTTACTATGTTAAATACCGATCTGGTAAATCGATGGACAAAAATGAAATCAATTGCCTTGTATTTGAAATGGTTTGCTCCGCTCTTTTAAAGAGGCTGCATATACCAGTACCCGAACAGGCTTTAGTCACCATAAAGGCAAACTCTTTTGTGCCGGAACAACTAATAACAAATAGACGATATGCAAAAGATGGGGTTATTGCATGGGGTTCAAAAGAGATAGTGCAGGCAGATTTAATAAAGGAGATCGAGCAAATTCAGAGAAAAAAGGAATTTAATAAATGAGTAACCCAGAAGATCTAATTCGTATTGCCATCTTTGACCTTTGGGTAGATAATGCAGACAGGCATTCAGGCAACTATAACCTGTTGCTGAATATGGAAAAAGGAAAATTAAAAATAATAACCATTGATCATGCTTTTACTTTTGGCGGACTAAAGGAAATGAACATATTCAATGCTGCTTCAGTACCAAATACGTATAAAAAATTAATTGAAAGTCAATACTTCGTTCAATAGTAAAACATTTTAACAGAAAACAACGTTTAGATATAGCCATCCAGTTTGTATCTTTATTATCAGAACTTGATATTGAAAATTTACTAAATGAAGTTTTTACACAAATACCGAAGGAATGGAGCATAAATCAAATGTTGAAAAAAAGAGTCATTGATTTTCTTCAATCGACTCAACGCATTAATACAATTCAACAAATTTGCAAACAAGTTTTGCATAAAAACCTTAGGAGGAAAAAATAATGAAAAGTTTATTGTCCATAATTTATCTGCAAACAAACACTGTCTCTGGTGAAAAGATAGCAGTTGGTTTATTGGCTATAAGTGAAAATGAAATATTCTTCCATGTATCTGAAAATAAATTAAAACTAGCCGCTAAATTATCAACCACTGATGTATTAAAACATGCAGAAATAAGTTTTGCATTAATCGCAAATAAAGTCGCAAAAACAAATAAAGAAAATAAAAGTCATTCATTGATAAAAATTGACTTTTTATTTACTAAGGAATACATAAGTTATTTAAATAAATACAGCAAAGGTCTGATGCAGTTTGATATGCCTAAATCATTTGCAGGCCTTATTGATAAAAAAATGTTTAAAACACTCTTTCAGCAATTTATTGGCATATGGGAGGATAAGCTTCAAATAGAAAAGAAGCCAATGCATTTTCATACCTTAATAAAAAAGCAACTTAACAAGCCTGCCTTTGAGCAAATGGTTGATATTGATTATACATTAAATCCTTCAAAAATTGGAGGATTGCTAAAGCCGCAGGATATTACACTAATAAGTAAAAACGGAAACATACTTGCTGCACAGGCCATTGATTTTAATAACAGCGAAGACGTGATTACGAAACACACATACGAGTTGGAGGTAATAATAAATTGTCTTCAAAAATTGGGGCAACAAAATATTAATAAAAAACATCAAGGCAATTATTTTTTGCTCTTTAATAAACCAGTAAAAAACAGTGCCCAGGAAAAGTTGCTGAATGAAATTATAAAAACAAAAACCGGAATTATGAATATAGAAGAGGCTGGTTATTTAGACGAACTGGAAAATAAATTACAAAAAGATAACTATAACAAGTTTTCACTGTTTGAAGCAACTTTGTAAAAGAATCAACTAATGTACTTGAAACCCTTTTTCGTTTTTAATTTTCTGCCTGCATAATTCTCCTCATCATCTTTGTTCCCCTGTTGCCTTTGGTAAATCTTTCCTCGGTAATTTTTCATCCCTGTTGGCAGCATTGTACACAAAGACGGCAACAATGGTAGCAGCCTGTGTAAGATCGGCAGCAATCAAATGATCGTAACTGTCCATGTTGGTATGATGTGTTCTTGTACCATATTCAATACCATCCTGTATAAACTGAAAACCCGGAATACCCACTGCATTAAAAGATAAATGATCTGTACCGCCGGTATTGGAAATAGTTATTGTTGATGCCCCCAAACTATTAAAAGGTTCAAACCATTGAGTAAAAACAGGTTTTACCTTTTCATTTCCCTGCAAATAAATTCCCCTTATTTTTCCTGTACCGTTATCCAAATTAAAATAGGCCGATACTTTTGCATGCTCTTCTTTTAACACCATGGTTGCCGGGTCTGCAAAATGATTTTTAACATACGCACGGGACCCCAGTAAACCCTGTTCTTCACCACTCCACAAAACAATGCGTATAGTGCGTCTTGGTTTAAGCCTGCTTTGTTTTAATATCCTGACGGCTTCCATCATCACGGCGCAACCGGCTGCATTATCCGTAGCACCGGTAGCACTCTGCCAACTATCAAGATGGCCTCCCAGCATTACCAGTTCATTGCTTAAATCGGTGCCTTTTATTTCGGCCACCACATTATATCCTTTAAGATCTTTATTGTTGAATTCTGTTTGTACATCTACATCCAGTTTTACAGGATAATTATTATCTGTCAGCCTCTGAATACTCAAATAGTCTTCCATGGATACCATAATATCCAGTATATTTTCCGGATCGTTTGCACCATAAAGGCCACCACCCTGTACAAATAAAGTTCCGTCATATCCTGCCGGGGTCATACTTAAAACAGCAACAGCACCTTCCTGGGCCGCCATATCCCTTAATATTGATGCAACTGAATTTCCGTTACGCAACTGCTGCTCCCGCCTGCGGCGTGCCTCAGCAGTGTCG